>CAIQND010000125.1 GCA_903873045.1 uncultured Methylococcaceae bacterium
CTAAAAGATTGGGTTGCTCAGTTACTTAAAGCCCTCTCCAGCGGGAGAGGGTTGGGAGAGGGGAAATTAAAGTGGAGAAAATCCTTATTTAATCCCCCTCATCCCAACCTTCTCCCGCTGGAGAAGGAGCAAAGTTACTTGTGTCCCCCAAGTAGCGGATGCGCCCATCCTATTGACGGTTAAACCTTTTTGCTTGTCCCGTCTAAAATGGGTAGCCAGAGTTACCTAAGGTATCCACTTACTGATTTTTATATTCTATTTTATTGGATGCAATGTAATTTTAAATCGTATGTTATTGTATTATCTACTGTAAATCACATAGACCCAAAACTTGCAAACCGCTAACGATTTTACGTAAACTATGCCAATTCTAACTTCATTGCCAACGCCTATTATGAAATCAACAACCCTAATCATGACTAGCTTGATCTTGACAAGCTTGCTCGGCGGTTGCTCCGTACACAAACCCGTCAGCACCACCGCCCTCAAACCTCAAGCTCAGGCTATCCCAAAAATGGCTTATATCCCGTCTCCGCGTCTGCCCGGTCAATTGACCGTGGCTAATATTCTGCAAGATTACAGCATCTACACATCGCGAAAACTCAACCCCTATTTTGCCAAAGCCAACGTGTCCTATCCTCCCCGAGAAGTCACCTTTGTTGCCTTAAAACAGGAAAAAAAACTCGAACTATGGGCACGGGGCACCGGTGAGTTCCGCTTCATTCGTGACTATGACATCAAGGCTGCCAGCGGCGTGGCCGGCCCCAAATTACGCCAAGGCGACAAACAAGTACCTGAAGGCGTTTACCGCATCGAGGGACTGAATCCCAACAGCCATTATCACTTGTCGATGAAAATAAATTATCCCAACGAATTCGACCTCTTCCATGCCGAACAAGAAGGACGTACCGCCCCGGGTTCTGATATTTTCATTCATGGCAAAGCCGCCTCCATTGGTTGCCTGGCCATGGGTGATGAAGCGATAGAAGAACTTTTTGTCCTCACCGCGCAAGTAGGTGCCGAAAATGTAAAAGTAGTAATTGCACCGCATGACCCCAGAATCTATCCTCTGGAAGCTGACTCCAAAGCACTTCCACAATGGACCTCGGCGCTTTATTCGCTCATCTCCGGTGAAATCAAAGCCCTGTCACCCGAGATGAAGTCGACAAAAACTAGAACTAACCCGCTGTCCGCTATTACTTTTTTTCCTAAACGCGAGTAAAATATTTTGTGTTAAGGAGAAGCCTTTTATGCCTGAAGGGCTCCTGTTAATTTTGCTATTTATATTATTTATCTTACTTATGAAAAATTCAAACACCCCCCCAGAAAAGCCAACTCCACAAGTTAAAGCAAAACAGCCCATTGCGACCGCGACCGCAGTAACGAAAGTAGCGCCTAAAAAACCCAGTCCCGTTAAAAAATCCCCTAAAAAAGCATCCATCGCAGCTCCTAAGTCTGTTGTTACTATAACGCCGGAAGTACCCCCATCTGAACGCATCGGTTTAACCGCAGGCAGCATCTGGCATTATTTGGCCGAACATGGCGCTACCCAGGTTTCAAAATTAATTAAAGAGCTTACCGAAGAAGAAAAGATAATCCAACGCAGTATTGGCTGGTTAGCGCAAGAAGACAAAATAACGCTTGGTATCGTAAACCGGGCTGAAAGCATAACGCTGAAAGAATAACGCTCTCTTACTCGTTATTTCAGTTTTTTTAGCTTAACTGCGGCAA
>CAIQND010000126.1 GCA_903873045.1 uncultured Methylococcaceae bacterium
CCACATTGACGGTTTTCCGCAAACATGACCGCGCTGAGCATAGCCGATATAACTTTACTCGACCGTAACGGACTTGGCAAGATTTCTGGGTTGGTCTACATCCGTGCCTTTTAAGACAGCAACATGGTAGGATAATAGTTGTAACGGGATAGTGTAAATGATGGGTGCAATCTCATTTTCAACTTGCGGTACTTTTACAATCTGTATATTGTCATCAGATGAAGAAGCCAGGGTTTCATCCATAAAAACAATTAATTGCCCACCCCTCGCACTCACTTCCTGCATATTTGATTTCAGCTTTTCCAATAACCGGTTGTTCGGCGCGACGGTAATAACCGGCATATCAGCATCTATTAATGCCAAGGGGCCGTGTTTTAATTCACCGGCAGGATAGGCTTCTGCATGGATGTAAGAAATTTCTTTTAACTTTAACGCGCCTTCCATTGCAATCGGGTAATGCGTTCCCCTTCCCAAAAACAAGGCATGTTGTTTTTCGGCAAATTGCTCGGCTAATTGCTTAATTTCATCATCCAGCTTTAATACCGCTTCAACTTTTCCGGGTAAACTGAATAATTCTGAAGTAATTTTCTGTTCCAGTAATTCGGTCATTTTAAAGCGTCTACCGATAGCAATCACTAACAGCATCAATGTTGTCAATTGTGTGGTAAATGCTTTAGTTGATGCGACACCAATTTCAGGACCTGCTCGAGTCATTAATACCAGATCGGACTCCCTAACCAGTGAACTTTCCGGAACATTACAGATTGCCAAGGAATATTTGGCACCCAGCTTTTTAGCTTCGTTCAATGCCGCCAACGTATCGGCTGTTTCACCTGATTGGGAAATGGTTACCACCAAGGTATCCGCTGCCAATACGGGGTTTCTGTAACGAAACTCACTGGCCACTTCAATATTGCAGGGAACACGAGCCAGATTTTCAAACCAATAGCGAGCCACTAATCCGGCATTATAACTGGTACCGCACGCTAAAATTTGTACTGACTTTATATTATCGAATATTTCACTGGCATTGTGTCCAAATGAATTTTCTTGCAAGCGATTATTAATGAATCGTCCTTCCAGAGCTTGCGAAATAGCAAAAGGCTGCTCATAAATTTCTTTCAGCATATAGTGGCGATAATCACCTTTATCAACTGAATCAGCGGTTAGCTGGCTTTCTTTAATGGGGCGGCTGATAACCGTGTCGTTGACATCATAAATGACCAGTTTATCGATGCTTATTGAGGCTATATCACCCTCTTCCAAAAAGATAAAACGACGCGTAACAGGAAGTAATGCAGCGACATCTGAAGCGATAAAATACTCGCCAATACCCACGCCAATGACTAGTGGACTGCCTTTTCTACAGGCAATTAATACACCGGGTTCCTCTGTACTCACTATCCCCAGAGCATACGCACCTTCAAGTTTTTTTACCGTAAGCTTTACAGCAGATAACAAGTCATCCGTAGTTTTCATGGCTTCATAAATCTGATGCACAATCACTTCAGTATCTGTTTCTGAAGTAAATTCGTAGCCATTTTCTATTAATGAGCCCCGTAAGCACTCATGATTTTCAATAATGCCGTTATGTACGACAGCCACTTTATCTTTGCACACATGCGGATGCGCGTTAGCTGTGCTGGGCTTGCCATGAGTTGCCCATCGGGTATGGGCTATCCCGATAGAGCCCGAAACGGGGTCAGCCTGTAACAATGCCTCAAGCCCTTTAACTTTACCTAGCTCCCTTTTTCGGTAAATTACCTGGTTGTCGATAACGGCTAATCCCGCTGAATCATAACCACGGTACTCAAGTCTTTTCAAGCCCTCCAGCAATATAGGCACGACATTTCGCTGTGCTACTCCACCTACAATTCCACACATATTATTTTTCCTGTTTAATGGGTCGTTGCCAGTCGGCAAGAGAAACCTGTTTTACCCTGCTTAAAGTCAACTGATTTTCTGGACTGTCTTTAGTGATTGTTGAACCGGCACCTATGGTGGCATTTTTGCCAATGGTTACCGGAGCGACTAATTGGGTATCGGAGCCAATAAAAGCGCCATCTTCAATAACGGTTCTAAATTTGTTGACCCCATCATAATTGCAGGTAATAGTTCCGGCGCCAATATTAACGGATTTACCTACTGTAGCATCACCAATATAGCTTAAATGGTTTATTTTGCTGGATGCCGCTACTGATGATTTTTTTATTTCTACAAAATTACCAATATGTACATTTTCAGCTAAAACCGTCTCCGGGCGCAGCCTTGCAAAAGGTCCAATTTTACTACCCTGCCCGATAACTACATTATCTATGACGCAGTTAGCCAAAATTTCCACGTTATCGCGAATAATGGCATCTTTTATATGGGTATTGGCACCTATTTTGACATTATTACCAATGCTGTTTTTGCCTTCAATGATAACATTAACATCAACGACTATATCAATACCCAGATTTTCAATTGAGCCTCTAAGATCAAAACGGGCTGGATCAGCTAAGGTAACACCCAGCTCCATTAATCGGTTCGCCTGTTCTTGCTGATAGACACGTTCCAGATGACTAAGCTGGATACGATTATTAACGCCCAAGACCTCATCAACCGATTCAGGCTGATTGGTTACCACCGTAATACCATCGGCAACGGCCATTTCAATAACATCCGTTAGATAATACTCGCCTTGGGCATTATTATTATTTAACTGGTTCAACCATTTTTTTAATGCTTTGCCTTGCACTGCCATGATGCCGGTATTACCTTCGTTAAGCAGTTTTTCAGACGCTGAAGCATCTTTTTCTTCGACAATTTTGGTAACTCCCCCAGACGCATTTCTTACTATTCTGCCATAACCGGTTGGATTATCAAGGTTGACGGTCAATAATGCCAAAGACTGATCATTAACGTTTGCTATTAATTGCTTTACGGTCGTCAGTTTTAATAAAGGAACGTCACCATATAGAATTAAAACGGTATCGGTATCGGCAATTTGATCGCTAACCTGTTGCACAGCATGACCTGTACCTAATTGCTGTTTTTGTTCAATCCAGCTTGCTGCTAAATCCTTTAAAGTATCCCTGACCAAATCTGCGCCATGACCATAAACAATCTTAATGGTATTGTTTTCCAACTGGCAACTCGTGTCATAAACATGTTGAAGCAGCGGTCTGTTGGCAATTTTATGTAAAATTTTGGGAAGCTCGGAACGCATACGCGTACCCTTACCTGCGGCAAGAATAATAGTCGTTATTTTCATTTCAGTTCCTATTTTAAAAAAAAACCCGATAACGTAAAGTTACGCTATCGGGTTTTTTAAATTTGTAATACACGTTTTATCCAGCTTGCAATAAACGCGCATTTCTTCTGTTATCCACCACGCTTTCTAAGTCTGTCCAGCGTTCTTAATTGCATAACAGCTTGTGCCAATTCCGCCTGAGCTGTTGCATAATCAATTTTACCGGACTTATCAGTCAGCGCTTCCTCTGCTTTAGCCTTGGCATCCAGTGCCGCCGCCTCATCAATATCTTTTGCCCTAATCGCGGTGTCAGCCAAAATAGTGACTAAATGAGGCTGTACCTCTAAAAGTCCACCGGATATAAAGAAGGGATAACTTTCGGTATCGCTCACTTTTACCCGCACTTCACCCGCATTAAGCTTTGTTATAAAGGGGGCATGTCGAGGTGAAATACCCACTTCGCCAAGTTCAGCCGGAGCAAATACCATTTCCGCCAATCCGGAAAATATCTCCTTTTCTGCGCTTACGATGTCTACATGTACGGTCATGGTCATTTTTTTACCTGTTTCAATATTCTCCCCACTGCGAGGTGGGGAGAAACATTTATTAGCTTTTTAATGTCTTTGCTTTCTCAAGATTTAAATCCGATCCCAGTGATTAAACTGGCAGACCAAACTATTATCCTTGCATTACCCGTGCTTTCTCAAGCACTTCATCTATGGTACCTACCATATAAAAAGCCTGCTCAGGAATAGTATCGTACTCACCGGCAATAATACCTTTAAAACCGGCAATGGTATCTTTCAAAGATACATATTTACCTGGAGAACCGGTAAATACTTCAGCAACAAAGAACGGTTGAGACAAGAATCTTTGCATTTTACGCGCTCTTGATACAGTCAATTTATCTTCTTCAGATAATTCATCCATACCCAGA
The DNA here is from genome assembly GCA_903873045.1 of uncultured Methylococcaceae bacterium. Classification (GTDB taxonomy): domain Bacteria; phylum Pseudomonadota; class Gammaproteobacteria; order Methylococcales; family Methylomonadaceae; genus Methylobacter_C. The sequence goes on from CAIQND010000126.1 coordinate 4,173, forward strand.
ATGGCAATAATATCGCGCAATTCTTTATAGCGTTGCAAAATACCCTGAACGCTACGTGCGACATCATAATGCTCTTGTCCGATAACCAAAGGATCAAGCTGACGACTGGTTGAGTCCAGTGGATCAATAGCAGGATAAATACCTAACTCGGCAATTTGGCGGGACAATACAACCGTCGCATCCAAATGGGCAAAAGTGGTTGCAGGTGATGGATCAGTCAAATCATCCGCTGGTACATAAACCGCCTGAATAGACGTGATAGAACCGGTTTTGGTTGAAGTAATGCGTTCTTGTAAAACACCCATTTCTTCGGCCAGTGTCGGTTGGTAACCCACGGCTGAAGGCATACGACCCAACAGTGCTGATACTTCAGTTCCTGCGAGTGTATAACGATAGATGTTATCAACAAAAAACAAAACGTCACGACCTTCATCACGGAAATATTCCGCCATGGTTAAACCAGTCAACGCAACGCGCAGTCTGTTTCCCGGTGGCTCGTTCATTTGTCCGTAAACCAGCGATACTTTGTCGATTACGTTTGAATCCGTCATTTCGTGATAGAAGTCATTACCTTCACGAGTACGTTCGCCAACACCCGCAAACACAGAGTAACCACTGTGCTCGATAGCGATGTTACGAATCA
>CAIQND010000127.1 GCA_903873045.1 uncultured Methylococcaceae bacterium
TGAAGAAAAAAATATCGACCTGCATTATTACAGTGTCATTTATGATGCAATTGATGAAGTCAAGAAAGCGATCAGCGGTATGTTGGCACCCGAAATTAAAGAACAAATTGTCGGTCTTGCTGAAGTTCGTGACGTATTCCGGTCACCAAAATTTGGTGCAATTGCCGGTTGTATGGTCATTGACGGATTTGTTAAGAGAAGCCTTCCTATTCGTGTATTGCGTGATAATGTCGTTATTTATGAAGGGCAGTTGGAATCTTTACGTCGATTTAAAGATGATGCGGCCGAAGTTAAAATGGGCATGGAATGTGGTATCGGTGTGAAAAATTACAACGATGTTCAGCCTGGCGACCAGATTGAAGTATTTGAACGCATAGAAATCAAGCGGGAATTGTAAGCTTATGGCAAAAGAATTTGGTCGTAATGCCCGTGTTTCATCACAGATGCAAAAAGAGCTTTCTTTAATCTTGCTGCGGGATATCGATGATTCCAGATTAGGTTTTGTTACCATCAATGAAGTTGTGGTTACCAAAGACCTGGCGGTTGCAAAAATCTATGTCACTGTATTAAATGTTGATGAGCAAGGTAAACGTGCGAACGTTAAATTGCTAAATGAGATGTCTCCGGTTATTCGGCATCAGTTGGCAAAAAGAATGCGTTTAAGGCATATTTCTGAGCTGCGTTTTCATTATGATGATTCCTTTGATACCGGTATGCGAGTGGCGGAGTTATTAAGTGATGTGATCAAGCCCTTAGTCGACTCTGCTCAGGAGAAGCTATCGGCCGAGTCGATTCAGGACAAGTCCTTGGACTCCGCTCAGGACAAGCATGATTCGGATAGTTCCGATACATGAGTAAACGCAAGTCCGGACGTAATGTTCACGGTATTTTGCTGCTGGATAAGCGTTTGGGCGTTTCCTCAAATAAAGCTTTGCAGGAAGTAAGGCACTTGTTTAATGCCAACAAAGCGGGGCATACCGGTAGCCTGGATCCTCTGGCAACCGGTTTGCTGCCGCTTTGTTTTGGCGAGGCCACTAAAGTCTCGGCATTAATGCTGGATGATAACAAGCGCTATCAGGTGCTTGTTCAGCTAGGTGTTATGACCGATACGGGGGATGCAGAGGGCACTGTTATCGAAACCAAACCGGTTCCTGATTTTTCAATTGAAGAAATACAAGCCTGTTTGCAACAATTTACGGGTGAAATTGATCAGGTTCCACCCATGTATTCGGCGTTAAAACATAACGGCAGAAAACTCTATGAATTGGCTCGCGAAGGTAAAACCATCGAGCGCAAAGCCAGACGAATTACCATCTTTGAATTAAAGCTGCTAACGGATTTACACGCTGAAGACAGTCAACCTGATCAGTTAAGGTTGGAAGTTTTTTGTTCAAAAGGCACCTATATTCGGTCATTGGCTGAGGATATGGGGCATTTTCTGGGATGCGGTGGAACGGTTAAAGAGTTGCGTCGACTGGAAGCGGGTCAATTTACTATTGAAGATGCCAAAACTATTGAACAATTGACGACTATGAGTGAGCAAGACTTATATCAATTGTTAATCAGTGTTGATAAACCTTTGGAGGCCTTGCCTTCTGTCAATTTGTCCGACGAACAAGCCATCGCCATCAACTATGGGCAATCGATAAATTATTCCCATTACACTGATTTCAGTCCGTCAATGTGGCAAGGCTCATTACGGATGTATCATGCGGATATTTTTTTGGGCTTGGGAGAAATGCTAATGGATGGTAAAATAGCACCGAAAAAATTGTTCAACATGAGCCTCTAAATAGAGACGGGATCAATCACGTCTCTCTAATAAATATTGATTTCTACACCCTAACGTGGAAATCAATGTACTAAAAGACCGTCATTAAACGGTTTTAATTTTAACTTTAATCTTAGGGATTATAAATGCCATTTACAGCAGAACAAAAAAAAGTAGTTGTTGAAACGTATCGCCAGTCAGAAACGGATACCGGTTCACCTGAAGTCCAAGTTGCACTATTAACAGCGCACATTCTTCATTTAACACCGCATTTTGCAGCTCACAAAAAAGACAATCATTCACGTCGTGGATTGTTACGGATGGTTAATCAGCGTCGTAAGTTGCTTGATTATTTAAAAAATAAAGACATCAGCCGTTACCGTTCATTGATTGAGCGCTTGGGTTTACGTAAGTAAAAAAGCCTGATTCAATCGCTGTTAACGGATTGCAATTACGCAAGTAAAAGTCATTAAGAAGCAGCACATACGAGACCTTGCCCGGCAAGGTCTCTGTAAATAATATCTACACAAAGGAACCTATAGTGAATCCTGTCAGGAAAGAATTTCAGTACGGCGATAAACTCGTTACATTAGAAACTGGTGAAATCGCACGTCAAGCAGACGGCGCTGTCATAATCGATGTCGATGGTACATCACTACTAGTCACTGTCGTTGGTAAAAAAGAAGCTAATGGTGGAGATTTTTTTCCGTTAACGGTTAATTATCAAGAAAAAGCTTATGCAGCGGGTAAAATTCCCGGTGGCTTTTTTAAGAGAGAAGGACGTCCAAGCGAAAAAGAAACGTTAACCTCCAGATTGATTGATCGGCCGATTCGTCCGCTCTTTCCTGAAGGCTACACCCACGAAGTTCAGATTATTGCGACCGTCATCTCTTTAAATCCTGATGTTGATCCGGAAATTCCAGCCCTTTTAGGTGCCTCCGCTGCCTTGGCAGTATCAGGCTTGCCTTTTAACGGCCCTATAGGTGCCGCTTGTGTCGGTTATAAAGACGGTGTTTATTTGATTAATCCGTCACCTGCTACCTTAAAAGAATCTGAATTAACCTTGGTCGTAGCCGGTACAGCTCATGCGGTATTGATGGTTGAATCCGAGGCCATCGGTCTATCGGAAGAAATCATGTTGGGTGCGGTGTTGTTTGGTCACGAACAAATGCAGATCGCCATCAACGCCATTAACGAATTTGCACTCGCTGCAGGAACTGGTGTTGTTGAATGGGTCGCTCCCGAAGCCAATGCTGAATTGGTCAGATTAGTCACCGAAGAAACTGAAGCCGGTATTAAATCAGCCTATCAAGTGCCTGAAAAACTGGTCAGACAAGAACAGTTAAAAGCCATTAGAACAGCCGTTGTCGAAAAACTGACCGCCAACGCTGACTATGCCGAAAAAGATATACGCGGCATTATCGAACACCTGGAATACCGCATTGTCCGCAACGCCATTCTTAACGAAGGCAAGCGTATTGATGGCCGTGCGTTAGACAAGATCCGACCTATTTCCATCAGAACCGGCGTTCTGCCAAGAACCCATGGTTCCGCTCTGTTTACACGCGGTGAAACTCAGGCGTTAGTCGTTGCAACCTTGGGTACTGCCCGTGATGCGCAAATCATTGATGCGTTGGCCGGTGAATACAAAGAACCGTTCATGTTGCATTACAATTTTCCTCCGTACAGCGTCGGTGAAACGGGTTTTGTCGGTTCACCAAAACGTCGTGAAATTGGTCATGGCCGCTTGGCAAAACGTGGCGTTGCTGCCGTGTTACCCAACATGGATGAATTCCCTTATACCATTCGCGTAGTGTCTGAAATTACTGAATCCAATGGCTCAAGCTCTATGGCTTCAGTCTGCGGAAGTAGTTTGGCATTAATGGATGCGGGTGTGCCGATTAAATCACCGGTTGCGGGTATTGCAATGGGCTTGATTAAAGAAGGCGACAGCTTTGCCGTTTTATCCGACATCATGGGTGATGAAGATCATCTTGGCGATATGGACTTTAAAGTCGCTGGTTCAGTCGATGGCATTACCGCTCTGCAAATGGACATCAAAATTGACGGCATTACCGCAGAAATCATGAAATCTGCACTGGAACAAGCAAAACAAGGCCGTTTGCATATTCTGGATGAAATGAACAAGGCATTATCCAGCACACGCGATGAAATGTCTGATTTTGCACCCCGCATCATCACGTTTAAAATTGATCCCAGCAAAATTCGTGAAGTGATTGGAAAAGGCGGTGCAACCATCCGCAGTATCACCGAACAAACCGGTGCCAGCGTTGATTTGACTGATGACGGTATTGTTAAAGTCGCTTCTGTTGACAAAGCCGCAGGTGAAGAAGCCCGCCGTCTTATCGAAGAAATTACCGCTGAAGTTGAAGTAGGTAAAATTTATGAAGGTAAAGTGGCCAGACTGATGGATTTTGGTGCCTTTGTTACCATTCTTCCGGGTAAAGATGGCTTGGTTCACATCTCGCAAATTTCAGATGAACACGTTGATAAAGTCAGCGACCGTTTAAATGAAGGCGATGTTGTCAGAGTTAAAGTACTTGAAATTGACCGCCAAGGCAGAGTCAGATTAAGTATTAAAGAAGTCGATAAAGAAGAATAGAAAATAGCAAAATAAAAAAGAGCCGAAAGGCTCTTTTTTTTGCCTTTCGTATAGTTTTAAAAAAAGGCTCGTTCCCAAACTCCAGTTTGGGAATGCGGACTTGGAAGCTCCAGCTTCATGTCATGCGAAGCTGGAGCTTGGGAACCAGAGCAAAATAAAATGTCTAATGCAGTTTTTTATATTTTATGAGCTGTTTATAAATAAACAAAATAAACTCTTAACGCCACGCCATAACTGGCTGAAAATGCACTAAGGAACGAGCACAAAATAACTTAAGCAACTTTAATTTTAAAAATCCCCCCCTAACCCCAATGGCACTAAGTTAAGCCGTTCGCTGAGCGGAGTCGAAGCGATTTTGCAGGCTTCGACTCCGCTCAGCCAACGGTTTATCTTGCCACGAGGTACTTAACTTAATGGCATTGCCCCCTAACCCCCACTTTTACAAAGGGGGGGTAGATGTTACTTGGTTACATTATTTCATTCTCATTCCTAAGTCGGGACATTTTTTTGTAAGGGCAGGCTTTACGCCTGCCCTTTAATGCCACGATGTGATCAGGGCAACCGCAAGGGATTGCCCCTACAAGACACGGATATCGTTACATGAAATGGCCATCCATGTAAGCTGGGACAAAAGTTGCAAGACTAACTTTAAACTGTCCCGCCTTACGTGGGTAGCCAGTTTTTTAAACAACTTACGCTTAACTTAACAACATTGTTCCCCACACTAGTTTGCGCTTAGGTGTGGAAACCAGGCTGATTCTGGTGGTTATTTTCTGCGTATTGCTTTACTCAGAGTGAGTATCGGGCGAATGATGGGAAGACAGACGTTCGGTGTAAATTGTCAGCCAGAAAAAGCCTTAGGTTATTTTTTGGAAAGAACTTACCCATTAGACGAATCCAATCGCTTGCCTGATTGGGAAAGTCCTGCCTTTAATGGGTAAAAACCTTATTCGGAAATAACCTGGCATACCGCTAAACAAAAGCTTTCGGCATTTTCTCTCTAAGCTTTAAGAATCGTTCATAGCGTGTTTTGGAAATTTCCCCACTTTCCAAGGCCATTAATACCGCACAACCTTTGTCTTTTAAATGTCGGCAATCATTGAACTGACACTTGTCTATGAAGGGTTGAAACTCCCGGTAACCGTAAGCCAAGCGTTGTTCTGTCAAGCCTGCCAAGCCAAAA
>CAIQND010000128.1 GCA_903873045.1 uncultured Methylococcaceae bacterium
ATCTTGCCTTAAATTGGAGGTGCTGGAAACCAGCGCACTGATCAACGTGCTCCGAGTGTCGCAGGTGATTGATACTTGTCGGGGGATGGGCGTGATGTTTTCCATGGATGACTTTGGTACCGGCTATTCCTCGTTGACTTATCTCAAACAACTGCCGGTCGCCACCATCAAGATCGACCAGAGCTTCGTGCGCGGCATGCTCTATGATCCGGATGATATGGCTATTCTGAAAGGCGTACTGAGCCTGTCCGACGCCTTTCATCGCGAGGTTGTCGCCGAAGGTGTGGAGACTATTGAACAAGGCGCGATGTTGCTTCAACTGGGCTGTGATCTCGCGCAGGGTTATTGCATCGCCCGCCCCATGCCGGCGCACGAACTGCCCGCTTGGTTGGTTAGTTGGCGACCCGATCCCTCTTGGACTGGATCACTGCCAGTCAGTTAATCCGTTCGCTGAGCGGAGTCGAAGCGATTTTGCCGACTTCGGCTTCGCTCAGCCAACGGTTTATCTTGACAACAGGTACTTAACTGTGAGGTGAGGCGTAGTATGGGCAGAGCGATAGCGAAACCCATCAAGCATTCTTTTCAAATTCTTTGCCAGTCAAACGCTGCGCCTGGATCAGTTTTTCGTCCGGGGGCAATATCACTGTGTCCGGTTATTCGTTGTCTCGATAACTTTGGATACGTTTTAAGCAAGATTTCAATCACGGTAGCAAGTTGCTGATACTGTTCTTCGGTATAAACTATGGATTCGGTACCTTCAAGTTCTATACCTATCGAAAAATCATTACAGCGCTCTCTACCTTGATAGTTTGATTGTCCCGCGTGCCAGGCACGCTTGTCAAAAGGCACATATTGCACACAATTACCGTTTCGTTTAATCAACAAATGTGCTGATACTGTGAGTTGATAAATTTCTTTAAAATAGGGATGATCATCAGGATTGAGCAAATTACAAAATAGTTGATCTATATAAGGGTTATTGAATTCACCCTGCGGCAGACTAATGCAATGAATCACCAGCAATGAAATATCGGCAGGATCGGGACGTTGGTCGCAATTGGGTGAGGGGGTTTTGGTAATACCTGTGAGCCAGTGTTGGTCTATATTCATAAAATTAAAAAGCCGTATAGAATGCAAACAAATTGATGAATGTGCGATAAAATAAGCATTATTCGCCGTAAGGGTCAGTGCGGTAAAGTCACACATCGTTGAAGCGTGACGGGGTCTGTACTTCCGTTACTCACGTTTTGAAAGTTATTGAAGCTTTCAAGCGTTTTGCTCGGGGTTGCAAATCCCGACCGGCATCTTGCTAATCAAAAAGAATTTTACCATCAAATATAAAGGAAAGCGTGAACGCTTATTTAACAGTACGAACAAGAGAGAATTTTATGTCAACCATCGCTTATAAACGCTTATTCAAGTTGGCTTTCGCCGTGTTGCTGGTCGGTTGTGCCAGTAAGCCGGTGACTTATCATGATGACTCTGCAAAAAATACCCATCAACAAACTAAAATTCCACCGGCCGTTTATCCGGTAGAGCTACCCGACCCGCACTATCCAAGCAGTCATGGCAAGGCACCGTATTCAAGCAGTTATGGTGCCAAAAAATTAACGGGCACCTACGCCAACTCGCCAGCGGTACGCAGCTTTATTCAGCATTTGGTGAAGCAGCAGGGCTTTTCGGAAACCTATTTAAATGGTTTGTTTTCGCAGGCTAACCGGCTGGATTCGGTTATTCGTTTGGAAAGTCCGGCACCCTCTACGGGGCCATCAAAGCCGAGTCTGGGTAGTTGGACGCGCTATCGCAACAAGTTTTTAACCGATGCGCATATCAGCAATGGCGTGGAGTTTTGGCACAATAATGCAGACGCTATTAAACAAGCCAGCACTACCTATGGTGTTGACCCTGAATACATTGTTGGCATTATTGGTGTGGAAACTTATTTTGGCAAAAATTTTGGTAAAACCTGTATCTTTGATGCCTTAACTACTTTGTCTTTCGACACGGTCAGGCGCTCCAGCTATTTTACGTCTGAACTGGAGAATTTTTTGTTAATGACGCGTGATGAAGGTTTTGATCCGCGTCAACCGCAAGGCTCCTGGGCGGGCGCTATGGGGTATGGACAATTTATGCCCAGTAGTTTCCGAAAGCTGGCCGTCGATTTTAACCACGATGGAAGGCGCGATCTTTGGCATCCCAAGGATGCGGTCGGCAGCGTGGCAAATTATTTTTCGCGTAGCGGTTGGCAGTTACATAGTCTCGTTACCAAGCGTAGCAGTCCCGTTAACGATGAGGCTGTTATTGAGCTGAGCACTTATGAAGGTAGCGAGTTTTGGCGTGTTTATCCCAATTTTAAAGTGATCAAGAAATACAATAACAGCAATAAATATGCGATGGCAGTCCATCAGTTGGCACAGGCCATTAAACAACGGTATCAGCAAGTTTATGCGGGCAATATTGATAACGTAAGCAATTAGAAGCGGGTTGGCTTGGGGGTGATTGGGGGTTAGAAAATTTAGGCTGGGCAAAAAGACGGGTGTTAGACCTGACAGGTTTATAAAACCTGTCAGGTCTGTCCGGTATTAAGTTTACAGCCTCCCAAGTTAACTACTCAATATAAGCGGTAAAATCAGAAATTTTCATTAGCACGGGCGCTTTTTAGTTGTATAGTAAACGCTTTGTTGAAATCAACAAGTCGGCTATTTAAAACGTGATCCGGATA
>CAIQND010000129.1 GCA_903873045.1 uncultured Methylococcaceae bacterium
TAATATTGACTGAGAATAGATGATAAAACATGGATTGTTAGTTCCAATGCAGGATACTCAGAAAAATGGATTATAAAAAAGCCTTTATTATCAATAAGTAAAAAATACTAAAAATTCTTATGGGGTGCGGAATGTCGGCTCTTTTTTTGTGATATCACATTCTCAGAGGTCAGTGCGTAGTCAGAGTTTAGTTGAACTTATCTTTCACCGAAACGATATAAAGCGTGAAGATTCTAAATTCAAGGATTTAGTTTTACTTAGTCCACTGCCGACTATAAACAGCAGATGCCATGAGATACTGAATTAGGTTATAGAAGATTATAGGTAGCATCACTTGAGCGTGGTCTGACAAGGCTAATGACGCAATAACAAGCCCTGTACCCGTATTATTCATTCCAAGCCCGAAGACTAAAGAAACCGTTTCTTTACGATCAGCATGGAAAACATGTGCCAGTAAATACCCTGAAGCGAAAGCACTGATACAAAGTAAAGTAACGATTATTAATATGATGATAAGGAAGTCTATATCAGGATGAAAAACTGCATTAGGTAATGTCAAAGAAGCATTTGAATAGATAAGCAATGTTAGAACAGCGTAATTTATGAGCTTTAAATAAGGCATGGCATCAAAGATGCGATGTTCTCCGACCACCCAATTTGCAAAAATACCTAGCAACGAAGGTAAGATTACCCATATACCCAGAAAACTAGCGGCTCCATTAGAAGCAAGTTCGTGTAAGTCTTCAGCATAATCTCCCGTGGCCACAAATCCGACGGCATGAAGAACAACGGGGGTGAGCAAAGGACTGAGTATTGTGCTGACTAGAACCAAACCTAAACTCAATACCAGGTTCCCATTGGCGTTTTGTACCCACGCAGTTGAGCCCCCAGCAATAGGCATGGAAGCAACCAAAGCTAATCCAACAAGAATCTGTTGTAACTCATCTTGGTCATGCCAAAATTGCATAATAAAATTGATGACTATGATAAAGGTTAGAGGGATTACTATATTTCCTAATACTCCACTTAGTAACAAAAAAGGCTTATGCATTAGATGCTTCAATTCTATTGCCTTTACGCCAAGTCCGGCATTGAATAGCAAAGATGCCAACATAATGAGTGGCAAAGATATAACCAAATTACTTTGAAACACATTAACATTGCCAAAGTTAAAATTTCGAATCTTAAGACCGAATTCTGGCATCACGGTCGCAATAATATATGACGCTATGATTATCCAGATAAATTTCTGAGATATAAAATGTACGAAAATTTTGACGGTATTTTTTGTAGCAGTCATAATTCTTTTATTAACGATAATGGTAAGTCAGTCGTTTAATCACAAATAGTCAATCCGAAATGTAAACTGAATCTATAGCCTTAAATTATTTGAATAGACTCTATATTCAAAAAGCACGAATGGCGCAAACACTATTTGTAAAAAACTTATTTGCACCAGTACGTTGGCCAGAAAAGCATTCAGGATACCAAGCGCTGTCGCTTTCAACCTCTGAAGCACTCCTGTTGTCATAATGAGTAAACTGAACGACGTCGGCTTGTTTCAAGTTAGTATACATCAAGTTTTCTTCGCCGGCTAAAGGCTTATTTTACCGGCAGAAAGAACAACTCGGCAACTGTCGACAGTCCCTGCAATCTGTAGCGAGCCCGAATTAACAAGGCTATGGGTTCCGCCAAGTGTTTAGATAGTCCAATTATTTTTTATGCAATGCACATTCTCTATCGGTGTGTTTGGCGACAATTACCCGGTGTCCTACTCCTTGTTTTGCAAACTATCTAGCTATTGGTAAGCATTAATTCGTAGCAATTTGCGATTGAGGTCAATTAGAAAGTCGACTAACGCCAGGAAAATAGTGCCCCGTTTTTTTATCTAAAACGGCAATCGCCTCTTCACAGGAAATGGTGTTTTTACTGTTATCCAGTATATAACCTGCCAAACGTTCAATGGCTTGCCAATGAACAGGCGAGTCGATAAATTGAAACGCCTGGTTAAAAAGCTCGATAATTATTGCTTCATGCAGACGGGTATCCGAAATAAAGTTTTTCAAATAGTCATAAACCTTTTCAATATCACCGGTGCCGCCATAATTATGTAGGGCATCGACATTAATCAGTTTGTTACTAAAACATTCATTATCACGAAGAGCGACATGCTTTGCTTCAGCAAGAGGCCCGACCAACAAATTAATCATGTCCGCTTCATAAGCAAGCCGATAAGTATCCTGTTCATCCATCGAAAAATAATTCGCACTTTCTATCAACGTAATGGGCAAATTCTGAATTAGGCAGCCGCCCTCCACCATGGCGACAAAGTGATCCAGCTTGACGGTTCTGCTTGCAAAAGGCGTCGCTTGGGAACAATTTGATTTTTTAATGGTGATTTGAAAGTCCACCAAGGGCAGGTGCTTTTGTTTGTTGTAAAGATAAATGGCGGCTGCGTGACCGGCTTCATGGAAGACAATTTGCTTGATTAAAATTTGATCAGGCATCAGGCCAAGCGTATGGTTGGTATAATTTCGATTCATGATTGATCTCATTAACGTTAAAAGTTGACAAACAAAGGCTCCATCATCAAGTGGTGCATGGTGTTGTTCTTAGAAATATGTTTCACTCTCTTTTTGTCCATTTTCATACCATTCGGTAGCCAAGCCATTTTTTTTACCATCCCGGTAATTTATTTCACTCTCTTTCTGCCCATTGTCATACCAATCAGTAGCCAAGCCATTCCTTGTCCCCTCTTTGTAGTTTGTTTCACTCTCTTTCTGTCCATTGTCATACCACCGGGTAGCTAATTCATTTTCCTTCCCACCCAGGTAGTTTATTTCACTCTCTTTCTGCCCGTTATCATACCACTCGGTAACTAATCCATAGGTGCTTCCATCCTTGTAGTTCGTTTCACTTTTTTTCTTTCCCGTTTCATGCCACTGGGTAGTCAAGCCATTTTCATTTCCACTCTGGTAATTAATTTCATTCTTTTTCTGCCCGTTTTCATACCACCGGGTAGCCAAGCCATCTTCTTTTCCATCTTGGTAGCTTGTTTCCCCCTCGTTTTGCCCATTTTCATACCAGTCGGTGGTTAAACCATTTTTCTTCCCGTTCTGGTAATTGACGACGGTCTTTTTTTGCCCGTTCAAATAATATATTTCATATTTACCTGTAAACGGAGTATCCGTATTTGGCAAATAAATAATGTCATTTCTTGTTTGAATGACATGAGTAATTTTTTCTTTCAAGCCTATTTTTTCAAATAAAGCATTGCGATTGCATCCTGAAATTAAAAAGACTACTGCTAATATACCTAGTATTTTTTTCATATTTCCTGATTTGAGTAAACTGTATTGATAGCCCATGTTGTGCTAATAATCTTTGTTGCCGTATAACTAAATGATGAGTCTTAAAATATACGGTTGTTCAAATAAGTCATCTAATAAGTGTTCTTTTTGTCATACCACTCGGTAGATAGATTTAGATAAATCGACCGATATAATCAGCAGCAATCTTGATCACTATAGGTGGCATCGCTGTTGAATACTTATCGTGCAATAAACGTGGCTTCCATATAATGGGATCGCCTTGTTTAATAAATACAGGCGGTATTTTGTGCACCGTCATTACGATGGATGGATAAGCATAATAGAACGAGTGTTCAGGTGAATCATAATGCCTCCCACTAATCCCTAAACCAGTTTTGTGATGGTGTTCATGTCTTGCTATTTTATTGATATTTTTTTTCATAGGACTTCTCTCAGTTAAAATTAAATTAACATCTTAATAATACCTAAGCCATTTTCGTGCCATAAATTAACAATAGATATAACATGATGATTATTAATAGCTTACAGATTAATAAGGAAGCTTTAAAGAAAAAAATCGGGGGGTTAACGGTTCAAAAGACCCACTTAATAGTGGTTCTTTCAACTGAAAAACTTTTTCATGTCGGTTGGTACAAAAGCATTAGTGGTTTAAAAGAACCGAATTAATAGGTTTATTTTAACCTTTAACGTCTTCCTTATTCGCATTATTTCCCGCTTATATAGCCTTTATGATTGATTTAATTGATGTTATTTATATGTGGCACAGAAATAGCTTAACTCTATAAGTTCTTATTAAGAAATTAATTTAATTTTAGCCGGGAAAATAATATGAAGAAGCATTTCCATAAATTAGCAACCTATGCAGCCTTGATCTTGATTTCATCAATTCCTTTATCTGTAGATGTTTTTGCAGGTACTGAAAAAACACAAGATACACTTACGCTACAAAGTGAAGATAACAATACCTTGATAACAAAACAAAAAAATTCCGGCCGAAAAGAATAGTATCTCCGGGTTTGTGTTGTTAATTATTAAATCTTATCCATTGAATTTAAATAACTTTATTATTTTTAATGTATTAGCTTAATGCAAACCCGACAAAAGAATAAAACGTTAACTTCTAATTTTAAAACCGCACTATAGGATTGAAATAATGACACTATCAAATTACCTATCCAATTTTTTTTGTACCGGTGAATATACAAACAGAGCACTAATTAATAAATTATATATGGGGGAATCATTAGTCGGCGAAGGCAATGAAATTGCCCATATTGATTTGATACTTGGACCTAGAGGATCCGTTGCCGAGCATGCCTTTGCCAATGCATTAACCAACAATAAAAAAGGCTTTACTACGTTATTGGCGGTTATTGCCCCCAATCTGATGGTCAAGCCAGCCACTATTTTGTTTAACAAAGTAACCATTAGAGGTTCCAAACAAGCCGTGCAAATGTTTGGCCCGGCTCAGCGCGGTGTTGCTATGGCGGTTGCTGATTGTGTAGAAGACGGCACAATCCCCGCTGATGAAGCCGATGATTTATTTATTTGTGTCGGTGTATTTATTCATTGGCAAGCCGAGGACGATGCCTTGATTGAAAAGTTTAACTATCAAGCCACTAAAGAAGCGCTAAAACGAGCTATCGCGGGTTCACCAACAGCGGCAGAGGTGGTTGCTGAAAAGACAACCGCAATTCACCTCTTTGCGGTTAATAGCCAAGCTCAAGATTAAGCTATCCTCGCTGTGAAACAGGGATCATGGAAGCAATGGTTTTCATCCATTTTCTGCTGTGCCGAAAAATGCTGCGCATCTAATTGACATTAAATAGAAGAATAAAATGGTGTAATTATTGCTGATTAATTTATCAGGTTGACTCTATTCACCTTTGGTAACAAACAGAATTTATAGGTTGGTTAATCCAATTTTTTGCGTAGTTTCCACTCCTAAATACCCTAAAAAAATGATCACTAAAGCATCTATAGTACTTGGCTTAATCACCACTCTATTAACTGGTTGCAATCAAGCAGAACCAGAAAAACATGAAGAAATGCCTAAGCTGGAAGCAACCACACCGCTACGTGAAGACGCTTTTGTCACGAAAGAATATGTCTGTCAGATTCATGCCATTAGACATATCGAAGTCCGGGCATTGGAAAAGGGGTATTTGCAGAATATCTTTGTGGATGAAGGGCAACTGGTGAGAAAGGGGCAGCCCATGTTCAAAATCATGCCCAACCTCTATCAGGCAGAACTTCTAAAAGAGCAAGCCGAAGCCAGTACCATGAATATCGAATACCTTAATACCAAAGGGTTGGCTGATCAAAAAATCGTATCGCCCAATGAATTGGCTTTGGCAAAAGCAAAATTAGACAAGGCTAATGCAGAAGTGAAAATGGCGGAAACCCACTTGGGCTTTACCGACATCAATGCGCCTTTTGATGGCATTATGGATCATTTAGCGGTTAGAAACGGCAGTCTTCTGGACGAAGGTTCTTTATTAACCACACTGTCTGACATCAGCAAATTATGGGTTTATTTCAACGTCCCGGAAGCCGAATACCTGGATTATAAGATGCATAATTCTGGGGATGATCGTACCAAGAAGGTACAGTTAAAGATGGCAAATGCCCAGATTTTCAATCAAACCGGTGTCATTGAAACCATTGAGGCTGATTTTGATAATACCGCCGGAAATATCGAATTTCGCGCCACCTTCGCCAATCCTGACAAACTGCTCAGGCATGGCGAGACGGGCACCATTTTAATGGTCAAGCCCTACAATAACGCCTTGCTTATCCCTCAAAAAGCGACTTTTCAAGTCATGGATAAAAACTATGTTTACGTCATCAACAAAGAAGACAAGCTGGAGCAACGGCTGATCAATATTGAAGCCGAGTTACCGCATCTATTTATCGTTAAAGATGGCTTGAAGGACGATGACAAGATCTTGCTCGAAGGCTTGCGCAAAGTGCATGCCGGAGAAGAGGTAAAAATCGATTTAAAGTCGCCCGAAAAGGTTCGCTCAGAATTGGATTTATATACAGAGTAACCTTTTAATCAGAGATTAATTATGTTTAATATTTTTATCAAAAGACCCGTCATGGCAATCGTATTATCGCTGTTGTTTCTGTTCATGGGTCTGTTGGCGATTCGATCATTGCCCATTGCCCAGTTTCCGGATATTGCACCGCCCCGTGTGACTATTTCATTATCGTTTCCTGGCGCGAGTGCCGATGTACTGGTGCAATCATCCCTGATTACCATCGAACGCGCCATTAACGGCGTTCCCGGCATGAAATATCTCATCTCGGATGCGACCAGCGCCGGTGAATCGACCATTCAAGTGCTGTTCGATTTGAGCGTTGATCCCAACATTGCCATGGTTAACGTAAAGACGCGTCTTGATACGGTTATGAGCCGGCTGCCCAAGCTGGTGCAACTGGAAGGGGTAATCGTCGAACGGGTGCAACCCAGCATGCTTATGTATGTCAACCTTTACAGCAAAGACAAAAACGCTGACGAGAAATTTTTATTTAACTATGCGAACGTCAATGTGATCCCGGAAATTCAGCGGATCTTTGGTATTGCCCAAGCCAAAATATTGGGCAGCCGCCAATATGCCATGCGGATTTGGCTAAATCCGGATCGAATGAGGGCGTATAAAGTATCGACCGAAGAAGTGATGGATGCCATCGAGAATCAAAGCATTATCGGTCGGCCCGGTCGGATAGGGCAAAGTACCGGTATGGCCGCCCAGTCCAAAGAGTATGTGCTGACTTATCAAGGCCGATATAACAAACCGGAACAATATGAGGATATTATTATACGGGCCAACTCGGAAGGCGAAATTATACATCTTAAAGACATCGCCAAAGTCGATCTAAACAGCGAGTTTTATAATATTTACTCCGATAAAGATGGCTTCCCTTCTGCGTCTATTGTGCTTAAGCAAAACTACGGCAGTAATGCCAGTAAGGTCATTGAGGACGTGAAGGAAAAACTGAAAGAGTTGAAAGCATCCTTCCCCGAGGGCATGGACTACGAAATCAATTACGATGTGTCCCGATTCGTTGATGCTTCCATTGAAAAAGTCCTGCACACCTTAATGGAGGCTTTCATATTGGTTTCCTTGGTGGTATTTATCTTTTTGGGGGACTGGCGTTCAACCTTGATCCCGATCCTCGCAGTACCGGTTTCGCTAATCGGGTCATTCGCCGTTATGCAGGCGTTCGGGCTCTCCATCAACCTCATTACCTTGTTTGCCTTGGTGCTGGCCATCGGTATTGTGGTCGATGATGCGATTGTAGTGGTCGAAGCGGTACATGCAAAAATGGAGGCTGAAAATGTTTCTCCTTATGTCGCTTCGAAAAAAGTATTGAGTGAAATCGGCGGTGCCATTGTGGCGATAACCTTGGTGATGGTGTCAGTGTTTATCCCTATTGCTTTTATGTCAGGGCCGGTCGGCGTATTTTATCGGCAGTTCTCGATAGCCATGGCATCGTCGATCATCATTTCAGCGATCGTCGCTTTATCGCTGGCTCCTGTTTTGTGTGCCATGATACTTAAAAATACCCATGGCCAACCGAAACGGAAAAAGCCCATCAGTCTTTTCATTGATGCATTCAACTCCGTTTTTGAAAAGGTAACGGGGCGATACGTTAAATTTCTTAATGTCGTCATCACGAGGCGGCTGCTAACGTTTTTGATTTTGGGCGGATTTTGCTTTGGTATTTATACGGTCAGCCTAACCTTGCCTTCCGGTTTTATTCCTGGCGAAGACCAAGGCATGATTTATGCCATTATCCAAACACCACCCGGCTCAACCATCGAGGTGACAAACAAAGTGGCGCGGGAACTGGAAGGTATAGCCAGCAAAATTGACGGCGTGCAATCCGTTTCTTCTTTGGCCGGCTATGAAGTGCTCACTGAAGGACGCGGTTCAAACGCCGGTACGTGTATTATCAACTTGAAAGACTGGTCTCAGCGTAAACATTCTGTCCAGGATGTTATCCGGGAATTGGAAGAAAAAACCCATGACTTTGGCGCGATCATTGAGTTTTTTGAACCGCCGGCGGTTCCGGGTTACGGCGCGGCTTCCGGCTTGGCGTTGCGGTTATTGGATAAAACTTCAGACACGGATTACCAGGCTTTTGACAAGCTAAACCAGACCTTCATGGAGGCACTGCGCAAGCGTAAGGAGTTAACCGGATTATTTACCTTTTATGCGGCCAATTACCCGCAATACGAACTGGTCATCGACAATAAACTGGCCATGCAAAAAGGGGTTTCCATCAATAAAGCCATGGATAACTTGGACATCATGATCGGTAGCACCTACGAACAGGGCTTTATTCGCTTCAATAACTTTTTTAAGGTTTACACCCAAGCCCTACCCGAGTTCCGGCGCTTCCCTAAGGATGTATTGAACTACTACGTGAAAAATGAAAGTGGCGAGATGGTGCCTTACTCCGCCTTCATGACCATGAAGAAAAAGCTGGGCCCCAACGAGATCACGCGTTATAACCTCTACAATTCTGCCACTATCCGTGCCGTGCCGGCAGCCGGCTATACCAGTGGCGCTGCCATCAAGGCCGTTCAAGAAGTCGCTGCGGCAACGTTGCCACGCGGTTTTGACATTGCCTGGGAAGGCTTGTCCTTTGACGAAGCGGCTCGGGGCAATGAAGCGGCGGCGATCTTCGCGGTTGTTATCATCTTTGTATACCTGGTGTTGGCCGCACAGTACGAAAGCTTTATCTTGCCGTTGGCCGTGTTATTTTCACTGCCTCCCGGTATTTTCGGTGCTTTCTTCCTGCTGAAAGTATTGGGTCTTGCCAACGATGTCTATGCGCAACTTGGGCTGGTCATGTTAATTGGCTTGTTGGGTAAAAACGCGGTATTGATTATCGAATTTGCGGTTCAGAAGCAAACCCAAGGCATGTCCGTTAAAGAGGCAGCAATTGAGGGCGCAAAAGCGCGTTTTCGTCCGATCTTGATGACCTCCTTTGCTTTTATAGCCGGGTTGATACCTTTGGCGATAGCAACGGGTGCGGGGGCTGTCGGCAACAGAACAATTGGTTCCTCTTCCCTGGGCGGGATGCTTTTCGGTACGGTGTTTGGTGTCATCCTTATTCCAGGACTTTATTACATATTTGCCAAAATGATAGAAGGAAAATCCTTGGTTAAAAACGAAGAACTTGATCCTTTAACAGAAACTTATCACTATGGTTTGGGAGATGAAAGCGATTATGATTAAAATTTCTCATATTATGGCGTTAGGCGTTGCGGGGCTGATGTTGCAGGCCTGCGGCATTCCGGCAATGACCAGCAAAAAGGCCGATTCGCATCTTCCTGACCGCTTTAATCAGGAGCTCTCACAAAAGACTAATACGGCCACTGTGAAATGGAAGGATTTTTTCGAAGATCCTAACTTATTAAGCTTGATAGACACGGCGGTCGCCAACAACAAAGAAGTTAATATAATGATGCAGCGTATTAGTGTTGCGCAAAATGAGATTCAAGCACGTAAAGGTGCGTATTTACCGTTTGTTAATTTTAGTGCGGGTGCAGGTGGCGAGAAAACAGCTATGTATACCCGAAATGGTGCTGTTGAAAACAGTCTACCATTACCCAATGGCCAGGCATTTCCTACCTTCGTGGGCGATTATCAATTTGGGTTATTTTCAACTTGGGAGATTGATGTTTGGAAAAAGCTGAGAAATTCTGCGCAGGTGGCTGTACTGGAGTACATGGCCTCAAGTGAAGGTAAAAACTTTTTAGTGACTAATCTGGTTGCTGAAGTTGCACATGCGTACTATGAGCTGAATGCCTTGGACAATCAGCTTGAGAATTTAAATCAAAATATCGCCATCCAGCAAAATGGTTTGGAGATGGCCAAGCAACTGCTGCTGTTTGCAAGAACCACAACGCTTGCGGTTAAACGTTACGAAGCGGAAGTGGCAAAAAATCAAAGCAAAAAATATGAAATACTGCAACAGATTACGGTGACTGAAAATCGAATCAACTTTCTGTTGGGTAGGACGCCACAGCCTATCCAGCGAGCTTCAACCGGTTTTATGGAGATGAAACCAAAACTGATTAAGGCCGGTGTTCCATCACAGTTGCTACAAAACAGACCTGATATTAGGAAAGCGGAGCTTGAGCTATCGGCAGCGGAATTAAATATAGACGTGGCTAGAGCTAATTTCTACCCATCCTTTAACATAAGTGCCGGGGCAGGGTTTGATGCTTTTGCGCTTAAATTTCTGGTCAATACGCCTGAGTCATTAGCACTTTCTATCGCTGGCGGATTAGTGGCTCCACTGGTCAATAAGAATGCCATCATAGCCGAATATAAAAATTCCAATGCCAAGCAGGTTCAGGCGGCTTATGAATATGAGCAAAGCATTATCAACGCTTACGCTGAAGTAACCAATCAACTTTCAAACATAGATAATCTGGATAAAAACTATCAGCTTAAGAGAAATCAAGTGGATGCACTCGTCCAATCAATTGATATTTCAACGCAATTATTTAAATCGGCTCGTGCCGACTATCTGGATGTGTTATTGTCTCAACGGGATGCCTTGGATGCCAAAAAAGACCTCATTGAAACGAAACAGAAGCAAATTAATGCCATGGTGGATCTCTATAAATCTCTGGGTGGAGGTTGGCAGCAGCTGTAGATACGATCTTGCCCGTTCGGTCTTATAGAATGGAGTTGTTATGTTGTGATAGCTTGTAAAGTGCTCAATTAAGGCAAGGACTACCGCACTATAAATTATGACGAAAGCGTGCTATTGCCGGTTTACCAACCGCAAATTAAGTGATTGCAGAAAAATATGCGGCTAAGCATCCATTTGCTGTTAATAGCCAAGTTTAAACTTCCTCACTTAAAGCTTCGAACACGCTGAACTTTATAATTATATGCCAAAACTGTTAAGCTCCATTCCCAATTCAGAAGCAATTTATTTTTTTATTACGGAGTTTATATTATGAAAATAGTTAAGTTATTAAACGTGTGTTCTTCATTAGGTATCGTACTGTTGCTGACTAATGATGTTTATGCTTTTGGTTTAAGCGATATTGCGGGTGCAGTTGAAACTTTACAAGCAGGACAGCCTAAGACAGTGACAGTGCCGGGCGTCACCACTGGAAAGGATTTGACAGGGTCATTAATGCAGCAATTAGGAGTCACACAGTCGCAAGCAGAAGGAGGTGCCGGTGCGATATTCCAATTAGCGAAATCTAAAATGCCTGGAGCGGTTTTTTCAGAACTGAGTAATTCAGTTCCTGGCATGCAAGGCTTATTAGCTGCCGCACCTGTTACAAAAGTTGTCGGCGGTGGTAGTTTAGGCGGTATAGCAGGTAATTTACAAAGCTTGGCCGGTAATTCAGGTGGAACAGCGGGAAACTTGATCGGCTTGGTGAGTTCTTTTCAGCAACTTGGCTTATCACCTGACATGATGCAAAAATTTGTACCGTTCGTTGTACAGTATGTTCAAGGCAATGGCGGCAGTTCCGTTGCAAATGCTTTGCAATCCGCATTAATGGGCGGCAAGTTGTAATTTATTATCGAATTCTAAAGTCTTTCTTTTAGAGATCAGCTTGCCCAGAGTAGCGCAAAACACCGTTGTTCTGTGGAGATGTAAGCGGTTCACAACAACAGTTTTTGCCATTTTTTATGGTGTATGACGCTTCGCTTATACACCGATTTAAAATATCATGCGGTCAATCAATCACGATCTTGATGTTGCCGATACTGGCCGTAGCCGCTGTTTCTTTGATTATAGCCACCTTCGCGATATTCCTCTCGTTGCTCACGGTAAGGCTGTTGCCCCCAGTAATTGTTCTGTCTATAGTTTCCATAGAGTGCAGGTGCAGTATTGCGAGCGCCATAATAAGGTTGGTACACCGGAGAATTGTTGTAACCATAGTTTCCATACGAGGCTGGGTAGCTCGCGCAACCGCTTATTAACGCAAGCATAAAAATGGCAGTTAGGGAACGAACTTGAATAAAGTGCATGTATGGCTTCATGATTTAATGGTGATTGATTAATAATCAAAATCAATGGGGTCAGACTCGATTGATTTTCAAAACTACGATCTTTTCTGTTTATAACAAATCAATTTCGGCAACAATCAGTCCAGAATTGTCAGTGTCGGTTGAATTAATCGTAGTCTGTCCCCTATTTCGCTACTAAGTTTGAGAGGCACGACTGTCCGCTTTAGGGAAGCGTAAAATGATAGCCGACCGGCCGGTTTGGGTCGTAAGCTGGCGGTCAGTTCCAACTAAAAATCAACACATTCTCAGAGGGCTTGGGTTAGCGGATATTTTTTGCGAGTTACCTTAGTGACATAATTCTTTAAATCTTAATGGATTTACCTGTTATTAATAGCAGGCCACCTAAAAACCTTAACTGATTGTTTTAATAAGCCTTATGTGATCTTTATAAAAAACCCATAAAAAACTGGCTAACCAGAAAGAAAAAAGGCCGAAAACAATCGGCTAACAGGCTATTAATAAGCTGTTAGCCAATCATCTCCGGCCACTTTATTGGACGATGGTAAAGCGGTTAGCTTAATTTACCATGGCAAAGCTTGTATTTTTTTCCTGACCCACAAGGGCAAGGATCATTACGGCCTACTTTAGTGCCTTCTCTTACAAAAGGGTGCTCTGGTACGGCAGCGGCCTCTTCTTCAGCGGCAACCAGTGACTCGTCATAAGTACCCAGAGCTGGCGCTGCGGCATGTTCAAAGCGCATTTCCCTTGGTGTCTGCATTTGCTCATCAATGGCCAGAACATCTTCTTCCTGACGAACTTGAACTTTGAACAGAATCCCAATCACTTCATATTTGATATGCTCAAGCAGACTGGTGAACATTTCAAAAGCTTCGCGCTTGTATTCCTGCTTGGGATCTTTTTGCGCATAGCCTCTAAAATGGATACCCTGACGTAAATAATCCATCGCCGCCAGATGTTCTTTCCAGCTGGTATCCAACACTTGCAGCATCACCGATTTTTCAAAATGCTGTAATACCTCTTTAGTGATCTGGTGCTCTTTTTCTTTGTGATTCTGTTCCAGAATATCAATAATGCGGGTTCGCAAAGACATTTCCTGCAAGTTATGATCGTCATCCAGCATACGCTGCACGGATGTTTGAACATTAAACTCTTGATGCAAATGCTCTTCCAGACCCTTTATATCCCATTGTTCAGCCATCGTTTTTGGCGGAATATACTGGGTAATCACATTATTAACGACATCTTTACGTATCGCTGTGATAATCTCGGAAATTTCTTCGGCCGCCATCAACTCATTACGTTGAGCGTAAACTACTTTACGTTGATCATTGGCGACATCGTCATAAGCCAAAATTTCTTTACGTATATCAAAATTGCGGCCTTCAACCTTGCGCTGCGCATTTTCAATAGACCGGGTTACCCAAGGATGCTCAATAGCCTCCCCATCACCCATACCCAGCTTCTTCATCAAACCGGACACACGATCAGAGGCAAAAATACGCATCAAATCATCTTGCAGGGATAAATAAAAGCGTGTCGAACCAGGATCACCCTGGCGACCGGAACGGCCTCTTAATTGATTATCTATTCGGCGTGACTCATGACGCTCCGACCCAATAACATGCAAACCGCCATTGGCAAGCACTTCATTATGCCTGTCCAGCCATGCGCCCCGTACTCTTCCTTTTTCAGCGTCACTGGCATCTTCGCCTAACAGTTTAAGCTCGGCATCCAGATTACCACCCAAGACAATATCAGTACCCCGACCCGCCATATTGGTAGCGATAGTGACGGCACCAGGCATACCGGCCTGTTCAATAATATTAGCTTCACGTTCGTGTTGCTTGGCATTCAGCACTTCGTGTTTAATGCCTTGTTTTTTAAGCAATTCAGAAAGACGTTCAGAATTTTCAATGGAGGTGGTTCCCACTAAAACCGGCTGTCCACGGCTAACACAGCTTTTAATATCATCCGCAACAGCGATGTATTTTTCATCGGTGGTCAAATAAACCATGTCACCCAAATCTTTGCGAATCATGGGGCGATGCGTTGGCACGACCACCACTTCAAGACCATAAATCTTGTTCAGCTCAAACGCTTCGGTATCGGCCGTACCGGTCATACCTGAAAGTTTGTCGTACAAGCGGAAATAGTTTTGGAAGGTAATGGATGCCAGCGTCTGGTTTTCACTATTAATAGTGACATGTTCTTTCGCTTCGATAGCTTGATGCAAGCCTTCAGACCAACGTCGACCCGGCATTATTCGACCGGTAAACTCATCAACAATAACCACTTCATTATTGGCGACGATGTAATCAACGTCTTTTTTGAACAAGACATGTCCACGTAATGACGCGTTTAAGTAATGCATAAGGCGAATATTAGCCGCATCATAAAGGCTGGTTCCTTCAGCCATTAAGCCCTGCTCAAGCATTAGACGCTCAATGCATTCATGACCTGCTTCGGTCAAATAGACCTGGCGTATCTTTTCATCAACCGTGTAATCGCCCGGA
>CAIQND010000130.1 GCA_903873045.1 uncultured Methylococcaceae bacterium
GACGATAAAAAAGCACCAGGGTAAAAAATGTCCAGCAGACCGACTTAATGGCTTTGCCTATAGCGAGAATTGGTTGGAAAATCTATTGATTTCCGCTTCACTCAAGGATTTTAGGTGCCCCCCATAATCCGGTATAATCAGGAAAAATGTATTCATTTCTCTAAAATATTTACTTATAGAGTAATAATATGACTTTATTTGGTGTAATTATTTTAATTTTATTGTCGATTTTTCTTCACGAAACGCGTGCCGAAGAAGCCTTTAATTTACCGGAAATGGTGATTGAAGAGCCTTCAGAAAATAGCGTTACCCATCAGCTTGACACTACAACCGATATTAACCGGCAATCCTTGGATGCTGTTCACAAGGCTGACATGAAGGGTGCGTTACGGGGACTTGCCAGTGTGGGTGTCGGACAAGCCAACGCTGGCAGTCCTGCCAGTCTTATTTTACGCGGTGCCAGTGGAGGCTTGGGCTTGGTCAACTTGGATGGTATTCCCCTGTTTAATAATTTTACTGGCTTCTTTGCGCTAAGCCATTATCCCTTGGATTTATTGGATCGTGTGGGGGTAACGCGAGGTCAGGGTGGTGATCGTTATAGTAGTCGTACCTTGGGTGGCTCGATTAATCTCCTCAGTAGACAAATGGAAAATGGTAAAGCCTTTCTTCATACCGAAGGTGGCAGTTATGGCACAGTCCGTACTAATTTAGGGGGGGGTATGCATAATAATTTAGGTCATTGGACACTGGCAGGCGGTCGAACCGATATTTTTCAAGGCATAAGTCAAGCAAGTCCACAAAATGGCGGTAACGAGCGTGATAATTCTCAGATGAGTAACGGTCTGTTACATTGGGATACCGATTTTAACAAAGGCAGTTTGGACAGCTCGTTATATTTTGTGCGCAGTCGGGATGATTTCGATGGGCCGGGCATATTAGCCAATGGTCGGGGTTGGAAAGATGATCCTAACGGACTGCTTAATCAAGAAACGTGGGTAGCGCAAACCCACGGCAACTATCGCCTTTCAGATAGTTGGGTCAGTTCTTTACGGTTGGGTTTTACCCAAGACCAACAGACAGGCCGCGTTGGCACTCTGCCTCCTCGACTACACTGTTGCTCAATGGATTTAACCAGTCAGTTGTGGCTGGGTCATTGGGAAAATACGCACCCTATTGCGTTAAGTAGCAAGCCAAATAATACCCTGCGTATGATATGGGGCATTGATGCCCAACAGCAGCACGGAGAAAGCCCGAACAACGCATTGACTAATACCTTGGTTAGTCCTTTGGCGCGTGCAGAAATCGAGTGGGGCGATTGGCTGGCCAGTACAGAAATACGACATGATCATTATGACCAATTTGGCAATCACGCCGTTTTTAATACTAATGTGGGTTGGCATTTTTATCCTGATATGATGGTTTGGGCTAAAGGTGGCACCGGTTATCGTGCGCCAGCGGTTAATGAACGTCTACATCCCTTGTTTGGAAACCCCAATCTTATCCCGGAGAGTAATGCCGGTGGTGAAATGGGATGGCGTTGGAAGGCCAATACCCATTACGAAGTCAGTGCATCAAGTTATATTCAACGCTATCATAATTTAATTGTTTTGCAGCAAAATGCTTATGGGTCTATTAATAGCCTTAATATAAACCAGGCAAATGTTTGGGGTGTAGAGTTACAGGGACGTTATGCATGGAATGAGGCATGGAATAGCGGTCTTGCTTATTCTTACATGGTTGCAAATAATCCTCAAAATAACCTCGAAGTGCCCAGTCGTCCTAATAATCAAGGTCAGTTTTGGACTGAATGGCATATTTTGGTACCCTTAAGCATTAGAGTTGATTTGACCTATCGTGATGGTTATTGGGCAGATCCATTAAATACCTTGCGGATTCAATCAGCTCCACGCCTTAACGCAAACATTAATTATCAAATTAATCCTAAGCTTCGAGTGTATGCGCGAGGAGAAAACATTAATAATGAAAGAACACCGGACTTGTATGGTTTTAATTATGTCGGTGCTGCCGTTTATGGTGGGGTTAATGTTGATTATTAAGGCAATTTGTAATAAATAAACCAGAGTCAGGCAATGATTTTTGGAGCCTATTTTAGAGGCCAACTGATATTACCGGCTAAAATCAGACGCTGAAATCCTTTTGTTAAATGATTGATTGCCCGCAATCACCAACAAGAAGTGCTAATTTTAGATACCCGAGGGGTATCCTGTCTAAATTATGCAACTCGTTCCAATTTTTTTAGCTTGACTGAGTCAATCCCAGATAAATCAAGATGTTTTCGTTAGTCGCGACGTGGGCATCGCTCCTACAGTGGGAGCGACACCCACGTCACGACTATAGCTCATCATTAGGTTGGCTGTCTGGTCTCAGCTATGATTTGATAGACTCACCTGCATCATTTTTTAAAATCCATAAATAAAAACTTGAACATCAAGCAATAGGTATTTATACAAATTGCTTTGTGTTTACAATCTGATTATAATCAACTTAGCCTAAAATCCAGAGTTTTTTGTTAATCGCAACGCTTAGAGGGTTACATAATTCTTTTTTGGCACCGGCTTTTAATGGAAAAAGAAACCGGGTTTTTGGATTTACAACCCATACTTTTTACATGACTTAATAGATTGGTAATTATTCACCCCCCCTTTTTTTTGAAAAAAGTGAGGGCTGAATAATTACATAGATTGCAATGGCTTATTCTATTAAACATTATCGCTGAAATAGGGTAAGCCTTATTATAATCTCCAAATAAGGAGAAATACCATGTCCTGTACTTGCTTTATTATACCTAAAGATATTTTGGAAAAACTCTCCAAAGATCCTGATTTATCGGAAGAGCTTCGCAAAGCTTTTGAACATACTTCACGGATTACTACGGAGTTACACAAATTGCGTAATCAGGCAATCGCATTCGTTAGCGCAACGAGTATGTTTGGTGCGCGTCCACCGGCGCTTGCACCTTTTCCTGCGGTAACTGTTTATGATTGTAAACACCATCAGACAGCGCCTGGATCACCCGTGCCTAATCCTGGCAGTTCCAGAGATCTTACAGCGTCACGTACATTCAAAGAAACTACCGATGTGGCCAATTTCTATAAGCAGGTCTTTGGTCGCAACTCTATAGATGGTTCCGGAATGACGATGATGTCATCTATACATTATGGCGTTAATTACAACAACGCGATGTGGAATGGATCGCAAATGATTTATGGCGATGGCGATAATAATATCTTCATCGACTTCACAGCCTCAAACGATGTTATTGGTCATGAATTGACTCATGGTGTCACCCAGCATACTCTCCAGCTTGTCTATTCGGGTGAAGCGGGCGGGTTGAACGAAAGCATCTCGGATTGTTTTGGCTCAATGTTTCGGCAATGGCAAGCCAATCAGGATACTACCCATGCGGATTGGCTCATCGGGCATGACATCATGGGGCCTGTCGCGAAGACAAAAGGCTTTACTTGCCTGCGCAATATGGCGAATCCCGCCGATGCTCATTGCCTTGCGCCGCAACCGACCAAATATTCCCAAATTACACCTGGCATGGATCCGCACTATAGTAGCGGCCCACCCAACTTTGCTTTCTACCTTGCTTGTAAGGCGGTTGGCGGAAAGAGTTGGGAAAAAGTCGGGCAAATTTGGTACAGCGCCTTGACTGGCGCACCCAGTCCCAATATGAAAATGAAGGAGTTCGCAGATCGAACACGTAAACTGGCTACTCAAATGTATAGTTCTGCTCCTGCTGTTGCTACCGCCGTGGACAATGCATGGAAACAGGTTGGACTTTAATCTTTTACGGGCTGAGGAATCACCAAAAAAAATGGAAAATCAAGACCAACTGAAAATCGAACGTGTGGGTGGATTTGGGGGATTTGGTTTACCAGGCTCCCATCTCAAGAGTATGGGTGAGATTTCAATAGCTGAGCTTTCTCCAGAGGACTTGAGGGCGATTGATGCGTTGTTCCGTGGCGATGCCCGTGTCGGCTCAGATATGCCGGATGCCTTTCGTTACCGTATCACAAGGAAGATTGGCAATGACCTGCGTACCATCGAGGTTCCTGAGGGAAATGTCCCTCTGTCCATTCAGAACTGCGTCAAGGATACCCTTGAGTGATTCCAAAACCGGGACGGGCAACGGCTTTATCGTTGCCCGTCATTTTCATTAATATAGGCTCTTCTGACTTTGGTGTGATCGCGTAATATCAAAAAATTAAATGGTTATGACCGACATTCCGCACCCCCTATTTACAATATTGTATTATTTTTATTGCTATATTTTTCAACAAGTTAATTTTTTTCTCTATTTTATGCTTACTGCTGTGTTTTCATATTTCAGCTTAATATTGACTGAGAATAGATGATAA
>CAIQND010000131.1 GCA_903873045.1 uncultured Methylococcaceae bacterium
AGATATCAAAAAAGATGCCCAAATTCGCGGCCTCGAAGGCGATAAGATAGTCAGAATCGTACTTGCGGAATGGGTAGGCACTGAATCCGTTAATGTGTTTTACGTTGATCAAGAAGGCAAACCGGGCACCCAAGCGTTATTTCGGTCCGATGAATTACGATTGGAGTTAGCCAAAGCAGGTCGTCCTTGGGGCTTTGATGCCTCAGGTTTTGACTTTAAGTTAGGTCTGGAAGCCTATCGAATCAACTTGGCTCATTTGTTCGACCCCATGATGGCCGTTCACACCTCTAACGTTGATCCGTTGCCCCATCAAATTTCAGCCGTCTATGAATCCATGTTGCCGAGGCAACCTTTACGTTTTGTCTTGGCCGACGATCCCGGTGCCGGTAAAACCATTATGGCCGGTTTATATATTCGTGAAATGATTATGCGGGCCGATGCCAAGCGTATTTTGATTGTTTCACCCGGATCTTTAACCGAACAGTGGCAAGACGAATTACTGGAAAAATTTGGCCTTACTTTTGAGATTTTAAGCCGGGAAAAACAAGAACAATGCCCCTCGGGAAATTACTTTGAAGAACAAAATCAACTCATAGCCAGACTCGATCAACTCTCGCGCAACGAAGATTTTCAGGAAAAATTACGCCATAGTGATTGGGATTTAATCATCGTGGATGAAGCGCACAAAATGTCAGCGCATTACTTCGGTAGCAAAGTCACTGAAACCGGCCGTTTTAAACTGGGTAAATTACTCGGCTCCATTACCCGTCATTATTTGTTAATGACAGCCACACCACACAACGGCAAAGAAGAAGATTTTCAGCTCTTTCTATCACTGCTCGATGGTGACCGTTTTTACGGTAAATTCCGTGAAGGCGTTCATAAAGTCGATATTAGCGACATGATGCGACGAATGGTCAAAGAAGACTTGCTTAAATTCGATGGCACTCCCTTATTTCCAGAACGCAGAGCCTATACCGCCAATTACGAATTATCGCCCCTGGAAGCGGCTCTTTATTCTGAAGTCACCGATTATGTCCGTAACGAAATGAATCGGGCTGATAACCTGGATGGCAAACGTAAAGGTACAGTTGGCTTTGCCTTAACGCAATTGCAACGCCGTTTGGCCTCAAGCCCTGAAGCCATTTATCAATCGCTCAAACGTCGTCGTAAACGCATGGAAAATCGGCTTGAAGAAGAAAAATTGGTCAAGCGTGGCCACGTAATTGCCGAAACCTTGGGTAAATACAACCTCAAAGATGTACCCAAAAATATCGACGAAGCCGAAGATGAGATGCCTGCCAGTGAATATGAAGACTGGGTCGAAGATGTAGTTGACCAAGCCACAGCAGCACAAACCATTGACGAACTTCATGCAGAAATCATCATCCTGAAAGACTTGGAGACTAAAGCCTGCAACGTCGTCCAATCCCGTAATGACAGAAAATGGGAAGAGCTATCAACCTTGCTGCAAGATACCCCGGAAATGTTTACCGCAGTCGGTAGTCGTCGTAAATTAATTATCTTTACCGAACACCGCGATACACTGGCCTATCTGCTTGACAGAATTACCGGCTTATTGGGCAATCAACAAGCTGTAATTACGATTCATGGCGGCACCAATCGTGATGAACGCCGTAAAAATCAGGAACAGTTTCGCAATAACCCCGATGTCACTGTCTTGTTGGCCACCGATGCCGCCGGCGAAGGGGTTAACCTGCAAAATGCCAACTTAATGGTCAATTATGACTTACCCTGGAACCCAAATCGACTGGAACAACGTTTTGGACGTATTCACCGTATCGGTCAAACCGAAGTCTGTCATCTTTGGAATATCGTTGCCAACGAAACCCGTGAAGGTGCCGTTTTTCAAAAGTTACTCGATAAATTGGAAATTGAACGCGCAGCTTTAGGGGGTCGTGTCTTTGATATTCTTGGTGAAGCTTTCGATAACGTCTCCCTGAAAGATTTACTCATTGATGCCATTCGCTATGGCGATCGTGCCGATGTGAGAGCCAGGCTTGATCAAGTCATTGAAGGGGCTTTGGATACCGAACATCTAAAAGACATTCTTAAACGCAATGCCTTGGTTGAAGAACACATGGGGCTTGAGCAACTCTATGCGGTTAAAGAAGAGATGGAAAAAGCCGAGGCCCGTAAATTACAGCCCTATTTCATCCGTGCCTTTTTTACCGAAGCCTTTAAAAGCTTGGGCGGCGAAATGCGTAACCGTGAGCCCAACCGCTATGAAATCACCCATGTTCCGGCAATAATCAGAGAACGTGACCGCGTTATCGGTGAAACCCGCACACCGGTACTTAAAAAATATGAACGTATTTGTTTTGAAAAACAGGTCATCCGTCAACACGGTAAACCGATGGCCGATTTAATCCACCCCGGTCATCCGCTCATGCAAGCCATCACCGATTTACAACTGGAAGTCCATCGTAGCAAACTCAAACAAGGCGCAGTCTTGGTTGATCCCAATGACGAAGGTCTGGAACCCAAAGTATTATTCATGATTGACCACAGCGTGCGTCAAGCCAATGATGATAGTCATGTTTCCAGACGCTTGCAGTTTGTCGAAATTGATCAACAAGGCCATACCAGCAATGCCGGTTGGGCGCCGCACTTGGATTTACAGCCTATCGATGACGTTGATCTGGCACTGGTTGCCGATATACTTGCGGCACCTTGGTTAAACGATAACCTGGATAATCTGGCACTCACCCATGCCAGCCAACAACTCGTACCGGCTCATTATCAAGAAGTAAAAGTCCGCAGAGAACGGCAAGCCGATAAAATTCTGGCTGCCGTCAATGAGCGCCTGGTAAAAGAAATTAATTACTGGTCAGATCGTTACATCAAACTGACAGAAGAAGTTGCCGCAGGCAGACAACCGCGCGTACAACCTGATAATGCCAAACGACGGGTAGAAGAACTGACCGCACGTTTGAAACAACGCAAAAAAGAACTGGGCGTTATGGCTAATGTAGTTTCCAGCCAACCGGTCGTGATTGGCGGAGCTTTAGTGATTCCACAAGGCTTGTTAGCGCAACGTAAAGGTGAAACCCTTTTTACGATAGACGCAGCAGCACGCAAGCATGTGGAGCTAATGGCCCTGCAGGCTGTTATAAACCATGAAAAATCCTTAGGCAATGAAGTCAAAGACGTGTCAGCCGAAAAGTGTGGCTGGGATATAACCTCGCAACCGCCTAAAACCAACGGCAAACTGGCCGTAGCACGACATATTGAAGTCAAAGGTCGCGCGTTAGGTCAAACCACCATTACCGTCAGTCGTAACGAAATTCTTTATGGCTTAAATCAAGCGGATCAATTTATTCTTGCCATTGTCTTGGTTGACGGCACTAGCCATCAAGGCCCGTATTATCTGCTTAATCCGTTCAACCAGGAACCCGATTTTGGCGTTGCCAGCATTAATTATGATTTGAAAGAATTATTGTCACGGGCAACATTCGAACAATGTTCTTTGGACGTGCCGGACGCCGAATATCAGGCAGCAGTCAGTGCTACCTTATCGGAATGGGAATGGAACAGTCCTCAAGACGATGAAGATTACCGCAATTTATAAACTGGAGTGCAACGGCTTTAGCCCTTGATACTGCAACAGCTAAAGCGTAAGTATTCACCTCCCCCTTTGGAAAAGGGGGGATTGAGGGGGATTTATCTAATAAAATCTCCCCTAAACCCCTCTTTTTCAAAGAGGGGGACTGAATAGTTACGCTAAAGCCGTTGTACTCCAATGAAACTTTTCCCTGTGATCTAAGATAAAAGGGCATCCTTCATTCATCGGTTTACACTTTTTCTAATTACAGACGCGTAGGTCGGGTTAGCGAGAGCGTAACCCGACAAATCGTACTATCTGTGTCGGGTTACGGCTAGCGCCTAACCCGACCTACAGAGATTATTA
>CAIQND010000132.1 GCA_903873045.1 uncultured Methylococcaceae bacterium
GGGCTGCCAATAACCTATGGATTGATAGTCATGTTGGGCAACCTCTTTGTAAGTATTCAAGCCCCCTCGCTATGCTCTCCCCCTTTGAAAAAGGGGGATTGAGGGGGATTTATCTAATAAAATCTCCCCTAACCCCTCTTTTCAAAGAGGGGGACTGAACACTTACCATTCAACGGTCAAAATCAAAATATCGAGAGATTTCTTCAATGCCATTCGTGCGTTTTAACGCGAAAATGTCGGGCACGAAAAGCATGTGCCCGACCCGGCTAACCGGGCGTGGCACGGAAAGCTGAAAAATAAAACCGCATTGCATAAACTACGGGCTCAGGTCTTGAATTTTGCAAAATTAGTTTGAAGCCGAAACATACCCATGCAAAATACAAGACCTGACCCCATTTTTTCTTTTAGCGAAGCTCCGCTGGAGCGTTGAGTTAGGCAATTTTTCATTTAAAAACAAGACGTTCTATAAATCAATCGAGTCTGACCCCATTGATTGGATTATAACTGCGCTCCGGTTGAGCGTAATGTTAGACGGGCTTGTTGAAAAAACGTGGTCTGTCGCCTATTTCTTCAGGCGGTCTCAATAGTACTTTGGCGGTGATGCAATCCAAGGAGCACTCTTGCCAGACTTCGCAAGATCGTCCTCGCCATCGCGAACACCCGCCTCTTTCGCCGCCATTTGAAGAGCAGTAAGCTTTGATGTCGGCTTATTCGGGTTGTGCTGGGGCGTTATTCCGACGAGCTTGCCCATGTCATAAACGAAGTTTAAAGCTCGCATCTGCCAAGCTGGGTATACGCCAGTACCGACCCAGCAACGGCACAAAAAATAATGCTCTACTGCTGCCATCATCGAATCGTCTGGATCAATTAAGTCCGGTTGCCACGACCCAATCGAAGGATTTCCTTCCCAACCTGCGTTGCGAACTTGGTAAAGGTCATCCTTAATTTGACAGTACCTCGAAGATTCGGGTAAGGACACACGGTATGCTTTCCATTTTGCGATAAGATCGTTAAGGCGTTCAATCTGAGTCATGATTCCTCCGTCAAAAATTACTTTTTTCTTTAGCAGTTTACTTCAAATCATCCATCGGACGCATAAAACCTCCATTGGGGTCTAACGTAATATATACGACATTAATTGTCGTATAATAATTGTAAATGGTCGTATAATCATGATCCATTAATATAACCTGTTGTTTATGCTAGCCAGAGCGTAAATGAGTGCGACAAAGCATGCAAACAAATACGACACCCACACAACCGAAAAAATTACTCGATCAAGTACGCGACAAGATTCGCTTCAAGCACTAGTGATTGAGTACTGAGAATACCTATCTTTCGTGGATTAAGCAATTTATTTTATATCACGGTAAACGTCATCCGGTCGATATGGGTGCCGCCGAAGTGGAGGCGTTTTTAACCTATCTTGCTACCCAGCGTCAGGTATCCAGTTCGACTCAAAATCAGGCGTTATCCGCGATACTTTTTTTATATCGCGAGGTACTGGCAATCACTTTGCCGTGGCTTGATAATTTTGAACGCTCAAAAAAACCACGGCGCTTGCCTGTGGTGTTGACGGTTCCGGAAGTGCAGGCATTGCTGCGGGAAGCTGCGTCTGCCCCGGCTCCGATCAATCTGATTATTAAACTGTTGTACGGAACCGGGATGCGCTTGATGGAAGCGGTGCGGCTGCGCGTTAAGGATGTGGAATTGACCCGAAAAGAGATTATCATACGGGATGGCAAAGGTGGCAAAGATCGGGTGACGATGTTGCCGGATAGCTTGCTGGAGGCGATTCGTGCGCAATTGGTTTTGCGCCGTGCATGGCATGAACAGGATATGGCGCTAAACAAAGTGGACGTTTGGCTACCGGATGCCTTGGCCGTCAAGTATCCGAATGCCTCTAAAGAATGGGGCTGGCAGTATGTGTTTGCGGCGAAAAATTACTCTATTGATCCCCGCAGTAAATCTGAACGCCGTCACCATGTCGAAGAAAAACAAGTACAGCGTTATGTGAAAAAAGCCGCTCTTGCAGCTGACATTGCCAAACCAACGACACCGCACACGTTACGGCATTCAAACTACGGGGTCAGGTCTTGAATTTTGCAAAATTAGATTGAAGCCGAAACATACCCATGCAAAATACAAGACCTGACCCCGTTTTTTCTGTACGTACGGATCGTTGAAATCTTGAGGATATGAGCATTTAAGTCGACAGATGTCATCCTGTGCGAAAGCTTTTTCTAATATATCTGGTCCAACGTATTTGTAGATTTTCTTGCTCAAGCAAACTCCGATTTTTGTATATGAAGCCTAACGCAAAGCTCAGCGGGCGTAGCGTCAGCGAAGTTCCGCTGGAGCGTTGATTTAGGCAATTTTTCATTTAAAAACAATTAAATATCTAAATCAATCGAGTCTGACCCCATTGATTTCAGGGTCTATATGTAATTTGTAGTTATATGGGGCAATTGGAACTGGTGGCGTTGTGCTTAAAGGAACAATGGCACAGAGCTTTCCTCGGTGGCGTAACCTTGGAGAGATGACAATAACTGGTCTGCGTTTAACCATTTCTGGAGGAACAAAGCCTTTAAAGTCGCAAATAAGTATTGTTCCTTGTTCTGGATGAAATTGAATCGCCATGCTATTTAAATGTTGATATTA
>CAIQND010000133.1 GCA_903873045.1 uncultured Methylococcaceae bacterium
ATTTTGATGAAATGCGTTTTTTACAAATTTCCACCCCAGAATTAAAGCTAATAATTACAATATGTTAGAATGATAAAATAATTTGTTAAAAATAAATTATCTTATTAATCAAGGTGTTATTTTACAGCGCAAATGGCTCTGAATAACCCTGAATTGCAAACCAGACCTATTCTGGGGGATAATAACCAATTACGCATAATTTTAATATGCTTGTATGATTGATCCTGTAACACGCCATACACTCAATAAAGAGTCTGTATGTAAGCTTTGGAATACGCTATGAAAAAGACCATGTACGAAAAGATTTTGGACAGCCATCTTGTGGTTGATGAAGCTGGCCAGGCTCCTTTGATTTATGTTGATCGTCA
This sequence comes from uncultured Methylococcaceae bacterium, assembly GCA_903873045.1. Classification (GTDB taxonomy): domain Bacteria; phylum Pseudomonadota; class Gammaproteobacteria; order Methylococcales; family Methylomonadaceae; genus Methylobacter_C. The sequence continues at coordinate 369 of CAIQND010000133.1, forward strand.
TCTTATGCATGAGGTTACCAGTCCACAGGCTTTTGAAGGTCTGAGACTGTCTGGACGGAAAGTGCGCAACCCGCATAGCATATTGGCTACGATGGATCACTGTGTACCTACTAAAAATCGTGACCTGCCGATTGCGGATCCGATAGCCAAGAAACAAATTGAAACAATGGCTGAAAACTGCCTTGAAAACGGGTTGAATTTATATGACATGAAAAATCCGAACAACGGTGTAATTCATGTTGTGGTTCCTGAGCATGGTTTTGTTCATCCGGGTATGGTCGTTGTTTGTGGCGATAGTCACACAGCGACTCATGGTGCCTTTGGCGCACTTGCATTTGGTATCGGTACTTCTGAAGTTGAGCATGTGATGGCAACCCAGACATTGCCGCAGAAAAAATCGAAAACCATGCAGGTGGTGGTTAATGGCACATTATCCAAATATGCTTCTGCCAAGGATATTGCCTTGGCTATTACCGGTAAAATTGGTACGGCCGGTGGTACAGGTTATGTGATTGAATATACCGGTTCGGCAATCCGGGATCTTTCAATGGAAGGTCGGATGACTTTGTGTAATATGGCTATTGAAGCGGGAGCTAGAGCCGGATTGGTCGCGCCGGATGAGAAAACCTACGAATATCTCAAAGGCCGTGAATTTGCCCCATCCGGTCAATATTGGGATCATGCATTGGCTTACTGGAAAACGTTGCCCAGCGATGAGGGGGCGGTATTTGATGCAACGGTTACGCTTGATGCTGCTGCGATTGCCCCGCAGGTTTCTTGGGGAACTTCTCCCGAACAAGTTGTCGGTGTTGATGGCGTTGTTCCTGCGCCTGAAAGTTTTGATGATGAAATCAAACGCAAAGCGTGTGAAGGTGCATTGGCTTATATGGGCTTGACTCCTAATACAAAAATAACCGATATTGCTATTGATCTTGTTTTTATTGGTTCTTGTACCAATGGCCGTATAGAAGATTTTAGAATTGCTGCCGAAGTGACCAAAGGCACAAAAGTGGCCAAAGGAGTCACGGCGATTGCAGTGCCAGGTTCTTATCATGTCAAAAACCAAGCTGAAGAAGAAGGTTTGGACAAGATTTTTATTGATGCGGGTTGGGAATGGCGTGATCCAGGATGCTCAATGTGTCTGGCGATGAATGGTGATGAATTGACCAAGGGTCAACGTAGTGCATCCACTTCAAACCGTAATTTTGAAGGACGGCAGGGTAAAGGTGGTCGAACCCACCTTGTTTCACCTGCAATGGCAGCCGCAGCAGCCGCAGCAGGTCACTTTGTTGATATTCGCAACCTTTAACACACAGGCAAACCGGAAAAATTATGGAACCGTATAAAAAACATGAAAGTATTGCTGCTTTGATGGATCGAAGCAATGTTGATACCGATCAGATTATTCCCAAGCAATTTTTAAAAAGAGTTGAGCGCAGTGGTTTTGGTGTACATCTATTCCACGACTGGCGCTTTAATGATGATGGCACAGATAACGCCGATTTTGAGCTGAACAAACCCGCCTTCAAAGGTGCCAAAATTATGGTAGCCGGTGATAATTTTGGCTGCGGCTCTTCCCGTGAGCATGCGCCGTGGGCGATTGCCGATTATGGTTTTAACACCATCATATCTACCAGCTATGCCGATATTTTTTATAACAATTGTTTTAAAAACGGTATCTTGGCGATAAAGGTCAATAAAGATCAGTTGGATAAACTGATGGCGGAAATTAGCGCTAATGAAGGTGTGCGTTTTGTGGTTGATCTGGAAAATCAGCAGGTTATAACACCAGCTGGCAATGGTTTTACTTTTGATATAGACCCGTTTCGTAAAAGCAATCTATTAAGCGGCTTGGATGACATAGGCTTGACTTTGATGCATGTCGACAAGATCAGCGAGTATGAAAAGCAACATAAACAAACTTATCCTTGGCTTTGGGCTTAAGGATTTTAGATTGGTAGACCGGGATTTACTAAGATTTATCCCGGCTTACGCGCTTGGCTTTTAAGTTATACCGAGGTAAAAATGGATAGTTGGAAATTTACACCTTACGATATTAATGAATGGAACAAAGCAGAAGAAAGAATACTTTTTGTAGCATCCGAACCAAACGGAGATCAGCCCAATAGCGGAATTTTGGATATGGGAGATTGGTTTAGAACTGCGGGAGCAAAAAATAAGTATCACAAAAATAAACCGTTTTTTAGACGCTGTGAAATCATGCTAAAAGGTATAAATGATAAAAATACAGGCCATGTATTTGATAATTTTAGGTTTATGGATTTGAAGGCAACTCAGGGTGGTTCAGAGTCAGGTTCAAATGCTGTTTCAGAGCATGTCTTAAACAACATGAATGATGTAATCAAGTATTTTAACGCTACTGACGAGTCATTTGGTTTATCTCCGCATATCATCGTGTTACTGGGTAACACAGCACAATCAGTATTTATTAACTGTATCAGAAAGCAGATAATAAATGATAAGTCTTTAAAATGGATAGCGATGCCGCACCCATCAGCGCAAATAGAATACGATGGATTGAAAGAGGCCAGCCAAAATATCAGGGAACATCTCAAGCCAATCAATGAAGACGCTGAAAAGTGGGTTTATCAGAGTGATAACTTTGATGACTGGAGAAGCGTTTAGGAACGGTAACTAAATAGTCATGTCGGGTTAGCGTAAC
>CAIQND010000134.1 GCA_903873045.1 uncultured Methylococcaceae bacterium
ATGATTTACAGGATTTTGATGCCGCGCTTTTTGTTGATGCCTTGTTCGTAAAAGATTAAAAAGACATGATAAAGTTCGTTAATGTAAGCAAGCGCTATCCCGAGACTGGCGACGTATTACGTAATGTCAGTTTTCATTTGCGGCGTGGTGAAATAGCTTTTCTTACCGGTCATTCCGGAGCCGGCAAAAGTACCTTATTAAGATTGATTGCGGTCATGGAGCGTTGCAGTCGAGGCCAAATAATATTGGATGGTGAGGATGTGGGTCTTGCAAAAGAAAATCAGTTGCCCTACATAAGAAGAAAAATGGGCTTTATCTACCAAGATTACAAGTTGCTTAGCGATAGAACCGTTTTTGATAATGTGGCGTTACCCTTGGTGATAGCCGGGTACGGGCATCATGAAATCAGTCGCCGGGTAAGGGCGGCCTTGGATAAGGTCAGTTTGACGGGTAAAGAAAAAAAATACCCACTGGCCTTGTCGGGTGGGGAACAACAGCGGGTCGGCATTGCCAGGGCCGTGGTTAACAAGCCGCCCATTATTATTGCGGATGAACCCACCGGTAATCTGGATCCGGAATTGTCGGCAGAAATTATGTTTTTGTTTGGTCAATTTCAACAGGTCGGCGTTACCGTATTGATAGCCTCACATGACATTTCTTTAATTACCCAACTAAACCGCCGCGTCTTAAAATTAGACCATGGTCAAATGGTTTCGAGTTAAATTATGAAACGAAGCCATCATCATAAAAACACCATCAGAAAAGATCCACAGGCCAGACCGGTCAAGCAGGATGTAAGGCAAACCAAAAAGGCGGGCGGTGATTTTTTTGATAAAATAAATGCTTATCGGGATCTTCATGCGCATGCCTTGTTTTCCAGTCTGGGTCGTCTGGTCGCTTCGCCATTTACGTCGATAATGACCATAGCGGTGTTGGCTATTGCGATTTCCCTGGCCAGCGGATTTTATATTTTGGTCGTTAATCTTCAGCAATTAACAGGCAGTCTGGAAACCAGTAATCAAATTTCCTTATTTCTTAGGGATGATGTTTCTGATGCACACGCCAATAAATTAGCCGACACTATCAGGCAGAATGCGAGCGTTCAGGAGGTTAAAATAATTACCAGGGATCAGGCCTTGGCTGAATTTAAAACCTATAGTGGTTTTGGTGCCGCCATTAATGCCTTGGAAACCAATCCGTTACCTATTGTGCTTCAAGTGTTGCCTAAAAACACACTGGAAGACAAGCAAGGGCTTGAGACGTTGCAGGATACTTTTAAACAATCGCCGGAAGTCGATTTTGCCCAGATGGATCTCCAGTGGGTTGAACGCTTACAGTCTATTATCGCGGTGGCACGGCTTTTTGCTACCTTATTAAATGTGATGTTAGGCATTGCGGTATTATTTATTATTGGCAATACCATACGGTTGGAACTGCATACCCGACGTGAAGAAGTGGTTATTGCCAAATTGGTTGGCGCTACCAATGCGTTTATTCAGCGACCGTTTTTGTATGCCGGTTTTTGGATCGGCTTTATTTCAGGCGTATCGGCGTGGTTTATTGTGACCTTGCTCATGCTGATATTAAGGCAACCGGTTGAAAAACTGTCAGGACTTTATGATGGCGGCTTCCATTTGCTGTTTTTAAATTTTAGCGAAACACTGGGGCTGATCGTTATTTCTTCGATACTGGGCGTAGCCGGTTCGTGGGCGGTACTTATTTGTCAGCTTCATCAGACCAAAGCGGAGTAAAAACGGCAACGCCTGCTTTCTTCCGGTTCCCAAGCTCCAGCTTGGGAACCGTGAAGTCGAAGCTCCAGCTTCGCGAGATTGGAAGCTGGAGCTTCCATATCTGCATTCCCAAGCTGGAGCTTGGGAACGAGTACCGCCCCAGTAACGGGTACAACTGACCAGTACCCACAATGGCATGGCGTTTTATACCCGACCTGCACCGTTTGGTTACCCTTCTCATCACGCTAAAAACCTAACGACTACAGCAGGAATCATGAGCAAAAAGACCTTAAGCGAGTCCGATATTTGTGCCAAATACATCACGCCAGCCGTCGTTCAGGCCGGATGGGACGAGGCATTGCAAATACGTCGAGAAGTATTTTTTACCAAAGGCCGTGTGATTGTTCGTGGCAAGTTGCATACCCGTGGTGAGCAAAAGCGTGCTGATTACATCCTGTATTACAAAGCAAACATTCCACTCGCAGTCATTGAAGCCAAGGATAATAAACATAACGTAGGTGCCGGTATGCAGCAAGCCCTTAACTATGCCGAAACACTGGGTATACCGTTTGTGTTTAGCTCGAATGGTGATGGTTTTTTACTGCATGACCGCACCGGACTGGCTGAAAAAATCGAGCAGGCACTAACCCTGGATGCCTTTCCTTCCCCTGCGGAATTATGGCAACGCTATTGTCAGTGGAAGGGCTTGGCAACAGCCGAGGCACGCCATACCGTAGAAATGCCATATTACGACGATGGCACCAGTCGCGCCCCGCGTTATTATCAGGCCAGTGCCACTAATAACACCATCGAAGCCGTGGCCAAAGGCCAGCAACGCATTTTACTGGTCATGGCGACCGGTACCGGCAAGACTTACACCGCGTTCCAAATTATCTGGCGCTTGTGGAAATCGGGCACTAAAAAACGCATCCTGTTTCTGGCTGACCGCAATATTCTGGTTGATCAAACCAAGAATAACGATTTTAAGCCCTTTGCCGCCGCCATGACCAAGATCAGCAAACGCCAAATCGACAAGAGTTATGAAATCTATCTATCGTTGTATCAAGCCGTCACCGGCAACGAAGAAGAGCAAAACATTTACAAGCAATTCTCGCCGGATTTTTTTGATCTGATTGTCATCGATGAATGCCATCGCGGTAGCGCCGCAGAAGATTCCGCTTGGCGCGTCATTCTGGCCTACTTTTCTTCAGCCACGCATATCGGCTTAACCGCCACGCCCAAAGAAACCAAAGACGTGTCCAGTATTTTTTACTTTGGTGAGCCGGTTTATACCTACTCACTCAAACAAGGCATCGAAGACGGCTTTCTTGCCCCTTACAAAGTCGTCCGCATCGACATCGACAAAGACCTGCAAGGTTGGCGACCCAGTAAAGGTCAGCTTGATAAAAACGGTGCGTTAATAGAAGATCGCGTTTACAACCAGATTGATATGGATCGCACCTTGGTACTTGAAAAGCGCACCGAACTGGTCGCCAGAAAAATCACTGAATTTCTGGTCGCGACTGATCCTTACGCAAAGACCATTGTTTTCTGCGATGACATCGACCATGCCGAGCGTATGCGTCAGGCCTTGGTCAACCTGAATCCCGAGCGGGTCAAAGAAAATCGCAAATACATCATGCGGATTACCGGTGATGAACTTGAAGGCAAGGCGGAACTCGACAACTTCATCAATCCCGAAGAGCGTTACCCCGTCATCACCACTACCTCTAAACTCATGTCGACCGGCGTGGATGCGCAAACCTGCAAACTGATCGCCTTGGATCAGCATATCCGGTCAATGACCGAATTTAAACAGGCCATCGGACGCGGCACCCGCATCAATGAAGATTACGACAAATACTGGTTCACCATCATGGATTTTAAAAAAGTCACCGAGCTGTTTGCCGATAAAGACTTTGATGGCGAACCGGTGATGATTTATGAACCCAAACCGGGTGAATCCCCCGTGCCACCGGAACTTGATGAAAACGGTAATCCGGTATCGCCCGATTCAGAAGGCGGCGAACAGCCTCCTCCCTTTGAAAAAGGGGGGGGTGAGGGGGGATTTGATGACCCCGGCATCCAGCGGGTAAAATATGTCCTTGCTGATGTAACCGTCTATGTTATTTCAGAGCGCGTTCAATATTACGGCTCTGAAGGCAAGTTGATTACCGAATCCCTTAAAGATTACACCCGTTCAACAGTGCGCAAGGATTATGCCTCACTCGATGACTTCTTGCGCCGCTGGAGCAAAACCGACCGTAAGGTTGCCATCCTGCAAGAACTGGAAGCACACGGCCTGTTGCTGGAAGCTTTGGCCGATGACGTGGGCAAAGACTTCGATGCCTTCGATTTGATTTGCCATGTGGCTTTTGATCAGCCACCGCTGACCCGCCGCGAACGTGCCGACCAGGTAAAAAAGCGCAATTACTTTACCAAATACGGTGACCAAGCCCGCCAGGTATTGGAAACCTTGCTGGAAAAATACGCCGATACCGGTATTGAGAATATCGAAGATATAAATATACTTACCCTCAACCCGTTCAAAAACATGGGCACCGTCAGCGAATTAGTGTCGGCCTTTGGTGGTAAGCCCGCTTATTTGACAGCCCTCTATGAACTGGAAAAACAACTCTATGCCTAAATTCCCCCACCCCCCCTTTTTCAAAGTGGGGGATTGAAAGCAATATAATGTTGTAGTGTTGTAGGATGGGCAAAGCGATAGCGTGCCCATCTTTATATTTTTAAACACCCTATTATTAAACAAAAAAATCCATGAGCATTTCCTCCACCATTAAATCCATCCAAGACATCATGCGCAAAGACGTGGGTGTGGATGGCGATGCCCAACGCTTAAGCCAGCTCGTCTGGATGTTGTTTTTAAAAATCTTTGACGACCGCGAAAGTGAATGGGAGTTACTGCAAGACCATTACCAATCACCGTTACCGGAAGCCTATCGTTGGCGTAACTGGGCAGCCAATCCCGAAGGCATGACCGGTGATGCACTCAAGAATTTTCTGGATAACGAGATGTTCCCGGCCTTGCAACAACTGGAAGCCAAAGGCGGCGATCAACGCGCTTATGTCGTTCGATCCGTGTTTGAGGATGCCTACAACTACATGAAGTCCGGCCAATTAATCCGGCAGGTAATCAACAAGATTCAGGAAGGTGTCGATTTCAACAAAGCCCAAGAACGCCATTTGTTCGGCGACATGTACGAACAATTGCTCCGCGATTTGCAGGCTGCCGGTAATGCCGGTGAATTTTACACGCCGCGAGCCGTCACCGAATTTATGGTCAGAATGGTCAACCCGCGCTTGTCTGAAAAAGTACTGGACCCCGCTTGCGGTACCGGCGGCTTTTTATCTTGCTCGATTGAACATATCCGCAAACAGGATGTAAAAACCGTCGATGATGAAATGCACTTGCAGGCCAGTATTTTCGGCATAGAGAAAAAGCCCATGCCGCATTTGCTCTGTACCACCAACATGATTCTGCACGGCATTGATGTACCCAGTAATATCCGCCACGACAATACTCTGGCGCGTCCTCTGATCAGTTGGGGGCCAAAAGAACGGGTCGATGTGGTCGTCACCAATCCGCCTTTTGGCGGCATGGAAGAAGACGGCATAGAAACCAACTTCCCCGCCACTTTTCGCACCCGTGAAACCGCCGATTTGTTTCTGGTGCTGATCATGCAACTACTTAAATCCGGTGGCCGTGCCGCACTGGTATTGCCGGACGGCTTTCTTTTTGGCGAAGGCATCAAAACCCGTATCAAAGAAAAACTGCTGCACGATTGTAACCTGCACACCATCGTGCGCCTGCCCAACGGCGTGTTTGCACCTTACACCGGTATTAAAACCAATCTGCTGTTTTTTAGTAAAGGCACACCGACCCAACATATCTGGTTTTATGAGCACCCTTATCCACCGGGTGTAAAAAACTACAACAAAACCAAGCCGATGAAAATCGAAGAGTTTCAAGCCGAAGCCACCTGGTGGGGCAAAGAATCCGACAACTTCAGCACCCGTGAAGAAAATCAATACGCCTGGAAGATGAGTATTGACGACATCAAAGCCTGCAACTACAACCTGGATTGCAAAAATCCGCATATCGGCGAGCAGGAAATCCATGATCCGGAAGTGTTGTTGGCGCAATATCAAACGATGCAGAATGATATCGCCGCACTGCGCGGACAATTGAAAAACATCTTAAGCGAGGCGCTGCAACGTGAGGTGAAGACATGAATACACCGGTGAACATTCAGCCGCTATTTGAACAAGTACGATTAGTCATCGATCAGGCCCAACAACAATTACGCCATACCGTCAACGATCTCATGGTGCAAAGTTATTGGCATATTGGCCGCTTGATTGTTGAAGATGAACAGGGCGGCGTAGCCCGCGCTGAGTATGGCAAACAAACGCTAAAACAATTGTCGCAAAAATTGAGTGCTGAATATGGCAAAGGCTTCTCACCCCAAAGCCTGTGGAATTTTCGCCAGTTTTATCTTGAATTTCCAATTCTCTCCACGGCATGGAGAGAATTGTCTTGCCCACAATTAAAGCTTCAAAAATCCCCCACTTTGAAAAAGGGGGGCTAGGGGGGATTTATGAAACCATATAACCCAACACTAAAATCATATTCTCGTAACTTGCGCTGTAACCTGACCGATGCCGAACAACTACTCTGGTCAAAATTACGTCGCAAACAAATATTAGGTTTACAGTTTTATCGCCAGAAACCCGTATCAGGCTTCATCGTCGATTTTTATTGCGCGGCTGCCAATTTGGTTATTGAGCTAGACGGATCGCAACACGTCGAGCCAGAACACCAAATAAAAGACATTCAAAGAGATCAAAAATTGAAGACATTAGGCTTACAAGTATTACGCTTTAACAATCATCAGGTATTAACAGAACTGGATGCCGTGATGGATATGGTGTTTGAGGTAGTTAAAAAGAAAATCCCCCCTAACCCCCCTTTTACAAAGGGGGGAATAAAAGCAGTAACCGCCGAAACGGATGCCCTCCCCATTACAGAAGATATACAAAACTCACCCATTTTTGCAGAAAAGAAACGAGACACACCCATTTTTGAAAAAATAGTGACAAACATACCTTCCTTTGAAGAAGTTGCTCCAAACTCAATCCCCTTTGAAGAAGTCGCGCCAAACTCACCCTCCTCTGAAGAAACTCCAAACACACCCCCCTTTGACAAAGGGGGGCAGGGGGGATTTTCAAAAAAAGGTAACTCACAATGACTATCCAACAATTATTGACCGATCACATCGACATCTGGACAGCCGCCGATACCGCCAAGAAATCAGGCCGTGGCCGCAGTTCGGGTAATGCTGCCAGCGTCTATGGCATCAAGAAATTGCGCGAGTTGATACTGGAACTGGCTGTACGTGGCAAGCTGGTGCCGCAAGATGTGAATGATGAACCTGCCAGTGAGTTGCTTAAAAGGATAGAGACTGAAAAGGCTAGGTTGATTGCTGAGGGTAAGATTAAGAGCAAATCCCCCCTAACCCCCCTTTTACAAAGGGGGGGATCAACTACAACCTCGTCAACTCCAGTAATATCGGAGCCATTTGCGCTGTAAAATAACACCTTGATTAATAAGATAATTTATTTTTAACAAATTATTTTATCATTCTAACATATTGTAATTATTAGCTTTAATTCTGGGGTGGAAATTTGTAAAAAACGCATTTCATCAAAAT
>CAIQND010000135.1 GCA_903873045.1 uncultured Methylococcaceae bacterium
AAAAATGGCTCTTATGCGTTGACCGCATTAAACGCTGTCACGATTAACAACGCAACAGTTCAGTGGGTAGAGCATCGTACGCTTCCGCTTACGTGGGTGGCAAAGAAGGCTGCTTAGGCTAATCGTACAGGTCGAATTTTTGGAGCAGATGCGCTTACTTCATCTTGTTTTTCTTTTAATTCGATTACCTTTATTTCCTGATCGACTGAGTAATTTTTTATTTCTGAATACTTGCCATAGACATCATATCCTGTCAATAAAATTCCAAGCACGCCCGCGATTATGCCTATGCGGGGGGTTAAAAACTCAGCGCTCCAAAAACTTTTCAACTCTGGGTTAGATTTATTTTTTGATGTCATATCAAAATCTCACGAAATAGAATGTAAATTACATAAATTTAATGCTTGATCTGATTAGCGTAAGCCACAGAACGGAATTTGTCACGCGTGCATAACTATACCCTTAACTACAGCTTATTTAAATAATAGTTTTGCGACACGGAAAACAGGGTTATTTTTTTCATTTTAAATTTCCAAAGTTAAACTGATAATCGCGCCAAAGCAATTTAGGACATTCTCTATGAAAAACCTGATTCCATTTATGTAATCGCTGTTGTTTTTAAACGTTGCTGTGCGTGAAAACAGCACACAAAAATAACCATGCGTTTGACTCTTTCCCCCATTCCCTATACCTTTTCTATTACATTGAGTATTTTTGTCAGGTAGTATCCCATGTCCAATTCGCTTACGCCCTCATCAGACAATGTTTTTCAACACTTTATAACCACTCCGTTGGACACGCTTATGGCGGAACACCAGGCCGTTAATCCCGAAGAAAAGGTGCTGGCGCTGTTTCACCGTTGCGTGGCAGAGGTTCCTGCTTACCGTCAATTTATGGAAGCACGATCCGTAAAGCCTAAAGAGATCAACACGTTCAAGGCATTTCAGGAGTTGCCGCTAATGGGCAAGGCCGATTATATGCAGGCTTATCCGTTGCCGGAGCGTTGTCTGGGCGGAAGCCTTAAAGGTTCTGACCGGGTGGCGGTGTCTTCGGGTTCCACAGGTCGGCCGACTTTTTGGCCGCGTTCTGCCCTGCATGAGCTGGACGTGGCGGTGCGTTTTGAGCAGGTGTTTTGCGACAATTTCGGTGCCCATGAACGCAACACCTTGGCGGTGGTTTGTTTCGCGTTGGGCAATTGGGTGGGCGGCTTGTTTACCACATCCTGCTGCTGGCATCTGGCACGCAAGGGGTATCCGCTGATGGTAGCGACGCCGGGCAACAATAAGGCGGAAATCTTTCGGGTGGTGCGTGAGCTGTCGCCCCATTTCGAGCAAACGGTGTTATTGGGATATCCGCCTTTCATCAAAGACGTGATCGACGCGGGTGCTGCCGGGGGTATCGATTGGTCTAGCTATAATCCCAAACTGGTCTTTGCCGGCGAAGTGTTTAGCGAAGAATGGCGCAGTTTGATGGGGCAACGCATCGGTTCGGTATCGCCCTGCTTTGATTTCGCTTCACTCTACGGTACGGCTGAC
>CAIQND010000136.1 GCA_903873045.1 uncultured Methylococcaceae bacterium
CTGAAATAATCCAGTTTTTTATACAGCGTCGACCGGGTTATACCTAATCTTTTTGCCGCCAAAGTAATATTACCGTCAGATTCTTTTAATGCTGTTTTTATGCCATGTAGCTCCCAATTTGATAAGCTCTTAATGGACTCGTCAGGCGCTAACGGTATTGCCGTTATTGATTGAATGCTGTCAGCGGACTGCCAATCGCCTTCAATCAACCGGAGTTCAGCCATAAAATCCAGCGGCAAATCCTGGATACTTATAAAAGCACTACTCGCGCTATAAAGGGTGGATCTAATCACATTAATCAATTGGCGAATATTGCCCGGCCAGGGATGCCTTTCAATCAAGCTGATAACGTCCGGACAAATCTCATAGGTTTCTGTGACAGAGACCGCTTTCAATTCACGTTGCAAAATGTGATGAATGATTGTTTTTTTATCAGGCCGCTCACGCAGTGGCGGAAGATGGATTTGTGCACCATTGAGTCGATAATAAAGATCGCGTCGAAAACGCCCTGCTTCAACGGCTTCAATTAATTGAACATTGGTTGCGGCGACCACTTGCACATCAACACGAATGGACGAACAACCACCTACCGGCGTAAACTCCGAGGTTTCTAAGACCCGAAGTAAGGTGGACTGCAAATCAAAGCTCATATCGCCTATTTCATCCAGAAATAAAATACCTTTATCAGCCAATTTGAATTTACCCGGCTTGCCGTTACTTCTTGCACCGGTAAAACTGCCGGCTTCATAGCCAAATAATTCACTTTCTATTAAATCACGCGGTATGGATGCACAATTAATGGCAATAAAGGGTTGATCCTTTCTAGGCCCTGCCTGCTTAAGTAAATTGACAAAATGATCTTTACCAACGCCTGACTCACCCGTTATCAAGATAGGTATTTTATGCGTTTGTAGTTTTACAGCTTTTTGAATAAGTAATGCGAGGGATTCTGAAATACTGGATTCATTTTGCCAATCTGCCTGATTTAATGCCGGTTTAAAATGAAACTTTTCCAGCACTCGCTCTTGAGCGTTTTTATTTTGAGCTAAAGGCAGATCGGTATTAACTAATACACAAATCAAATGAAGAAACGCAAACAACGAATTCATGCATTCGTGATGATTGCTGACCAAACCTATTACCGCGAGCAAGTTGCCTGCATCATCCAGCAAAGGATAACCAACCGTAGTGTAAGAGTGCAATACACTTAAAAAATGCTCCATACCCTGAAAGGCAATCGGTTTTTTAAGCAGGATTGCCGTACCAATACCGTTATTACCTAAAACCGGCTCATGCCAGCTTGTACCTGGCTCATACATTCCGGTCATAAAAACATTGAGTTGATAGCTTTCACCTGAAGTGTACAAAAGCCTTCCATCGGCTGTAGTCAGCACCATCATAACGCCAGCTTCTTTAAGAAACACCGTAAAGTTGTGGCTTAACTGTTTGATTAATTGTTCTATATGTTTTAGCTGATGATCGCTATGAACAGCATGATTAATAATCGGAAATTTTTCCAAATTAGCATAATTACCCAGTGGCAACTGATAATCGTCCAAGCAACGCCGCCATGACTCAGTCACTTCTGGCCTTACCCACTCGCCTTGATCCGGAATTGAACGCGTTTGATTCATCCATTGCCAGGCCTGTGCGGGCCGATCAACTTCAAACTCTACGGTATGGCGGACTAATAATGCTTCTTGAATTATTCTTACTTTATTAGGGATCTTGTAATCAATGGTCATTGTTGTCTCATGAGGGTAATGCTTAAAGATAGTAACAGCGAAAAACATTAAGGTTATTTAAGTTTAATGAGTTTGTCATAACTACGATAACGCGCACTCAAGATAACAAAATTAAAAAAAAAGGCAATGCGTCATAATGACGCATTGCCTTAACGTTATTAACCAATAACGGAGGCATCTATTTCAGATGCAGGTAGGGAAGGCAAAACAAATAAAGAAAAAAACAACTACAATCATTTAAAAGGGGTTATAAATGAATAGGGTGTGCAGAAAATACTGAATAATAGCGAACCAACCTATTGCCTGATGCGATACACAGGCAATAGGCAACCACGAACGATTACGGCTCGCTATGACTCAGTGCATTCTTAAAATAAAAATAACCAAGCAAAAATAAGTACCCTTGCTACCCATCGTAATACTACCTACTTTTATACTCTCGGATCCTCGCGGGTTGCTGCGGCCCATTCCGGTGAGTAACCGTCCATAATCGACAGGTCGGGCACTTCCATAATTACAGTTTCAGTGGTCATCATCGTGCTAACGACGCTGACGGCGTTGCGTAACGCCAAACGCATCACTTTAACCGGATCAATAATGCCGATGTCCAAAAAATTGCCGTAACTGTTAGTGTGGGTATCAAAAGTATAATAATCGTCATCCTGGACATCCAGCTTGGCAATCACCGCTTCGCTATTGAATCCGGCATTTTGGGTTATTTTTTGCAGGGGTGCGGTCAAGGCCTGTTGCAAAATCTTGAAGCCTTGCTGTTGCTCGGCATTTTCGATAATAACGCCATCAAGTGATTTGATGCAACGAAATAAAGCAACGCCTCCGCCGGGTAACACACCTTCTTCCAGCGCCGCTTTAGCCGACATATAAGCATTTTCAATACGCACCAGACGCTCCTTTATCTCAAAATCAGCCAGTCCGCCAACGCTAAATACGCCAGTCCGACCGTCCAATAACGTAATTCGATCTTCCAACTCTTCATAATCGTGTTTATTTCCAGTGGGTGATCCATTTCCAGGTTTTTTAGCCAAAATAATTTCAGCTTCTTTGCGCAAGGTTTCAATACGTTCTTTGATAGCCGCCTGATTGCCAACTGCACCGATAATGGTCGTTGAACCCGCAGTCACCACCACCTTTGCGGCTTGCCCCAGCTGTTCCAAGGTGACATCTTCAAGCTTGGGAGAACTGTAATCATCCAGTATGGCCTGACCGCCGGTTAATAAGGCCAAATCTTTAAAACGATTCAGGCGCTTATCGCCAAAACCGGGCGGCTTAACCGCCACCACCTTAAAAATGCCGCGCACATGATTCAGTATCAGGCCGGTCAATGCTCTATCGATAACGTTTTCAGCAATAATCAACAGCGAACGTCCTTGAGCTTTAATCTCCTCCAGAATAGGGATTAAATCCATCATGTCATCAATGTCACGGTCGTAAAGCAGGATATAAGGATTTTCCAGCACAGCCTCTTCCCTAACTTTATCGGTCATAAAATAAGGCGATAAGAAACCTTGTGGATACTGTGTTCCGTCAACCACCTCCAACTTGTCTTGCAGGCCGTTACCCAGTTGAAAGCTTAAAGAGCCGTCTACACCCAGCTTACTCAAGGCTTCTGCCAGCAACTTGCCCACGCCGAGTTCATTTTTTGTGGCTACGGCGACAATTTTTTCTATCCAGTCGTCATTAATCCCGGTCAGCGCTTTTTCCAACAAGGTTTTTTCCACTAAAGCCAAGGCGATATCCAGTCCTTTTTTTAACTGCAAAGGATGAAAACCGGCAGCAACGCTTTTTAAACAGTCCTGCGCCAATTTTTGCGCAAGAACTATCGCGGTAGTCGTGCCATCGCCAACCTGACGTGAAACGGCACCGGCAACATCACGCAGCATGCGTCCGCCCAAGTCAGCAATTCTATCGTCAAAAGTAATCGATCTGGCCACCGTAACTCCATCCCGCGTAAAAATCGGCATAATACCGGCGGTACGATGCTGGATCATAACGGCAGGGCCATGGCTGCCCATCGTGACTATCGCGGCACGCGCCACCCTATCAATGCCCGTCATCATTTTTAAACGCGCTTCAGGATTGTAAATAATCTGTTTGCTCATAGCATCGGTGTCTTTAGTCAGTTAAAGTTTCGAATTCAATTTCATGAATGTCTGCCCTACTTGCGCACGGGAATGATGGACGCGACTTAAGTGCGCCCAAGTACGGATAAGGATTTTTTCCCAATAATCCAAAGTCCTTTTAAATTCAGCGTCTTCATCGGGCGTTAATTCCTGATCCCAGAATTCTTTTAATTCCTGAACTCTGGCAGCACCTAACTTGAGACTAAGCTCCTGCTCTTCCACCACCAATTTTCTAATAGTCACATCCAGTTGAAGAACCATTCCGGAAAGGAACTCTACATCATCAGCCTTCATACTCGCCTCAAATAACGCTGCATACATTGGCATTACTGACGTTAAAAGAACAGTTGATGCTTGAATTGATCCAGGATCGCTTCAGCTTCACTGGCGCGTTGTATAAAAAATTCCGGCGTTGGATTCTTTAAAAATTCCGTGTAGCCTTCGATAGCTTCTACATCCTTATTATCAATTTTATTAAAGCCCATCGTCCAATCAGGAAAGCCCCTTTGTTTAATCGGCTTTTTGTTAATCAATAGCACATCACGATGCCGGGCATCTTTTTTAATAATTTCAAACAGGCCTTCGATGTCTGCCTTCTCGCCTTCGAGCGCCTGCATAAAAAAACCATCGCGATAAAGCAACATTCCGGTGATACTTAACGCTTCATTTTTTTCTCTGGCTTTCTTGAGCAGATCCTGTAGATGTTTATCAGACATCTCTTGGTTGGCCAAGCTTACGTACACTAAACAATTAATTGACATTATTTATCCCTTCTTTTGTGGTTGTTTTTGATCATTTTATGATAAAAAAGACTCTGTGTTGATATCGCCGGAAACGGCCAGGCATTACCTGCCCGGTTCGCCTTCCCCTCAATTGGAGGCGCTTTTTAAGAGCCGCTAGGCAAGAATTTTTCCAGATAAATACGTTCCTTGGGAATACCCATTTCCGCGCATACCGCAAAAGTGGCATCAACCATACCTGGGGGGCCACAGAGGTATAAATCAGGCTTGGCACCTGTTTCTTGCAAATCTCTGCGCAGGATATCCACCACACTGCCTTTTTCACAGTGCCAATCATCCGAGCATTTCCAGACACAGTTTCTTAACTCCAGCAAGGGCATTTCAGCCGCCAGCTGATTCAATTCATCCAGATGGAATATTTCTGCTTCGGTATTTACACCAAAATAAATAACGCACTTTTGCGGTTCATCCCATTCTTTCATTCGCCGAACCATGGATAATATCGGGGCAAGCCCTGTGCCGCCGGCAACAAAATAACGGGGTGTAAAGCCGTTTTCTTTTAAGCCAAAAATACCTGATGGCCCTTTAACATATATTCTTTGACCTAATTTGGCATCATTTTTCAAATATTCAGAAAACTTGCCACCATCCACTATGCGGATCAAAAACTCCAAATCACCCTGTTTATTAGCCGTATTGGCAGGGGAATAAGAGCGCGTAGTGGTGGTGCCGGGAATTTCCAAATCGAAAAACTGCCCGGAATCGAATTTAATCGTTGTATCATCACCCGTGCGTTTAAGTTGCAGCTTGACCACGTTAATGGAAATTTGCGACAACTCAACGATTTCGGCTTCAAATTCCAGGCCTTCGGCTGAAAATGAAATACGGTCGAAGGTATAAGGCACTTCGACTTCAATATCCGTTGTTGGAAAGGTGCGGCAAAGCAAGACTTCTCCGGCTTCTTCTTCTGCATAAGGCAGCGCCTGCGAGCTGCATTTGCCTAAAACGTAATCGCCTTCGGCGCAAAAACCTTTACAGGTTGCGCAGCCGCCTTCACGACATGACGACATTAAATAAATATCCTGGCGCACAGCTGCGCTGATGACATCCTCGTCTGACCGGCATTGAAAAGAGACCGATTCATTATCCTGGGTAATAATGGTTACTTGGTGCGTACTTGCCATTACTAAAGACTCCTGTTTTATTTATTATTTTGGATAAGGACATTAAAGAATGCCAAAACGTGGTTCACTGCCCGCCTTGAGGCATCCAGAGTCAATGAGCAACCTTCCTGAACGAGATTATGATCTTTATAAATAGTCCAACGCCACATAAACTCGAGGTCTTCGGTATAAGCGGTATAAGACTGGGCATCATAAAGTTTGGTCAGTTGTGAATTGGCTTGTTGTATATCTTGCTCGTGTTCATTTCTTTCTTGCAGGCGTTCGGACTCATTTGCAATCGATATCATGATATAGGGTGCTTGTAATTGATTAGTGAAGGTGCAAAAGCACAGCTCATAACCATGCTTTTGCGTATTGCCAAAATGTTTATCCAAAATACATCCATGAAAAGAACAAACATTTCAAACAAACTGGGTGACTACTTACTGTAGTGTGACAACTCTGACACCACGAACTTTACGCAATTCTTCTAAAGGCAATGCGTAGTAATCCGTGTTTCTAAGTTCCATTAGCTTGGTGCCTAACAGACGGTCAGTGTCCAAGAAGACATTGACCGGCATGACAGGCGGTTTGAACGCCAGCCTGAAATTGACATGAATCCGTTCAGCTTCATACATGTCATTACAGGCATCCATTTTAGCGACCACTTCGTTGGCAACTTGCTGGGCGTTGGAGCCACAGGTGCAGTTGTTAAGAAATTGGGTATCGTTAAATTCCTTGTGTTTTAACAAAGCCACTTTTTCTTCGATTTTGCATTCAATCCACTGGCCATCAAGCTCCAGTGAAAAATCGGTTTTAAAAGGGCTCATGTGTTTTACACGAAAGTCGTTTAAGAACTCATGCCCTTTTGCCAACGTGCTCAAACCTGCGATTTTTTTAACCCATGTATCACGGTTAGGGTTGTCATGAATATTAGCCATTGTTATCTCCTATGCGGTTTCCAAGTCTTTCAGTTTGACATCAAGACCCATCAGTTCTGATGTAATGGTAAAGGTTTCGTCCAGTGTATAAGCACGACCTATAGTTGATGATACGTCTACCAACAGGTCATAAACGCTGTATTTTTTACCCAGCAATTCAGAAACTTCACGGCAATCGATTTCAATTTTACCGGTCGCTTTCAACCACCAAAAACCGGCGCGGTCTTCCACGACTAAAGTTGGATTTTGGTCTTTATGGGAACCCAGCAAAATTTCTTCAACGACTGTATTAAGTTCATCCGATTTTTTTAAAACCAAAACCACATCGTTACTTTCATGAACAACTTGGTTTTCTTCAGCGAAGTATTCATCAGCAAAAGCTTTACCTGTTTTTTGCATGATGCCTGCATTGTAGGCATTTTTATTGATAGTCATGATAATTCCTTATTTAAGACCCGTTAAAATGGTTTTAATCAATGCTTTTGTATCGACTTTATAACCGATAGGATCTGCATAATCACGTTCCCAATCTTCAAATACCCGACCTAACGCCGCCTCAATAGCAGGTCTGTCATTAACGCCTTTAATTTCAGGAATTTTTGCAAATATACCCATAAAATCTTTCAGTGCATTGACCGTTCTAGGCAGCCATTTGTCGCTCCAAGCACGCAATAAACGGTCATTGTATTCACCAAATTCAGGATCAGCACTCAGACAAGTGTGGAACATGTCAGTGACAATGCCTTTAGTTTGTGAATGATACAATTGCATTTGATTGATAAAGAACGGTGTCAGGTTGTCGCCATAGTAAGACGCCAATCTTAAGAAGAATTCCCGCCGCACAAATTGACCGAACAAAGGATCATAAATCAAATGACCTGAAAACAAAATTTCGTTCCAGTCATAAGTTTCTTGCCAAATTTGCTCAACGGTTTCTCTGGCACTTTTAAAGATAGAACCTTTAGTCCACTCGTTTTTAGGAATAGCAGTCGATTCGTCAAAGCCTGGTACCAATTTAGCCAGGAAAGTCCGTTCCGCTTGTATCATCTGCGCATTATCAACTTTATCCAAGCCGATCATCGCGCTGCTCATACGCAGTGTGTCGCCTAAGCAATCACGCACGACAGAAGAGTGTGAGTTGAACAAGCCGTACTCGCTGAAACCAAATGCACCTAAATAATCGCCTAACACTTCATCGCGCCATACTGGATCGATAGAGCGCACATGACCATCAGCAGAATAAGCTTTCAAGAAACGGTCGGTATAACGCCATTCTTCAGCTTTATCTTTCACATACAGGTAATGCCAGCGGAAAGCCGGGTCACGATGCTTATGCCAGTCGGTGCTGTGCAATTCGGTGGATTCATTGCTCCAAGACGGACGACCACCGTGGAATTTTTGCGTCCAATCACCCCAATCCAAACCACCTGGAATCCAGTCCGGCGTAGGTTGTGTATAGCAACACAATGTTTCATATTCATTGATTCGCTTACCGCGCGGCATCATGAAATAATTCATTTTACGCTGGGTTTCCAAGGGCTTATCTGGAATAGCGGCTAAAATCACTTTAGCAATTTCTGGATCAGTTAAGCCGCGTCTACCACCACTTACTACAATTGACATATTTAACTCCTTTACAATTAGTGTGGGGCATTGTAAATTCGGCATTAAGCCAAACTAACAATGCCTTATTTCAAAGAATGATTACAATGCTTTCAAAGGATCAGCAAATACACAGCCAATCTTTTTGATGTCATCCAAAGTCCACAACTTCCCGTCTTTACTGGTATGTGGTTGTGCAATCAGGGTAAAACCATCACTACGCACACCAAATCCTTCGGCAATCACATCGGATAACTCACGACCTTCGTATTGCTCGAAGATGTTTTGGCATTCATAACGCTCTGGCTCAGACAACCACATGCGTTCACCCCATGGATCACTGAAAGAGTGTTTTTTGCCATTGAATTCAAGAACACGTAAAGTACTTGCGCCTTTGCAATAGCTAGGGCAGAAAGGTACTTGAGAAACGCGATCTATATAGATAGGATGATTGTTTTCGGCAAACCATTGCAGAGGTAAGAAACCGCTGTTAGGATCTTCACAACCACGGGCACGCCATTCTTCATAGATTTTGCCGTACATATCGTACCAACCGGGGTAGTTGGCTTCATACCATTCCGCTTCTTCAGCAGTCGGCAGAGTCAAACGGAAGAAACCGGTAGGCCACAACGCATAAGCAATCAAGAATAAATCGTGATGCGCCCAGTAAGCATCTTTTTTGGCATCGCGTAAGCTGGCAGGGGATTCAACGCCGTATTTGCCTAAACGACCAATCCAGATACCGCCCCAATCTTCGTATACCCAACGGTTCCAGGTTTTTACCCAAGGCTCGACCTTAAAATGACTACCGTACTCAAACATCATACCCAGTACCGGCGTGAAGTATTTTTGTTGAGTCCAGAACGCATTGTTCAAATCGGTATTCAAATATTTTGAAGCCGCTTCGTCATTGGCAATTGATACCACGGTTTGATAACCGTTTGCCATGTGACGCAATTCGTCAGTTTCAATTGACAAGAATACAGTGGGAGTCATTTCATCGCCGTTGGCAGAAGCCCATTCTGTCACGGCAACGATTAACGGGTTAGTAAAGCAAGCTTCACCGACCAACTGTAAGTTAATTGAACATTCAACCGCATCACCGGAAATAAAACCGTCCGAAAATACGCGTTTCATGCCTTTCCATAAGGGACCGATCGCACGAGTACGACGTGCATCATTATGACCAGCTGCGTCCTGACCTTGTTTTGCGAAATAATAGTTGATATAGCCGCATTGATTAGTGTGACGGATTTCATCCAACACTTGGCCCAAGTAACCATTTTTTTGCTCAGGCGCAGTCGCAGAATCCCACAACATACCGGTTGCGGCAATCGCGTTATACTCACCTACTTCCAGAAAGTTGGAAATAACTTTCATGGACTCATTCCATTTTGGATGTACGCGGTTAGCAGCATCTACACGCGTCAATACGTCTTGCAAGCTACCAAATTGACGTTCGTCTTTCACTGATTCCATTCGCGCATATTCTTTAGCGATAAGCTTGAATTGCTCTTTGGTATCATTGGCCATTTTGTATTTGGTCGAATATTTAGTCCGATTCTTTTCAAAATCCCAAGTAAAGCTTTGCATCCATTTGTGTACTTCTTGCGCACCTACACTAACGGGTGCACGATTAACGGCCAGCGCATCCGTCGCGGCTTTTGTTGCTGAACTTATAGCCATGTGACTACTCCTGTTTATTTAATCATTTAAGAAAAGGCCATCGTTGCTATGCATTTCAAGGAAACGTATCACGTCTTAATGCGGGTTACCCAGATTGAACGTATGACCTGCAATACTTAAAGCAATCACTATGCCAAAACTTATTAAAATTAAAAATCTATAAATAACAGCAAGTTGAAAATAATCATAGGTATTGTAAACATTTTATAAATTGTCTATTTACAAAACAAACTGTTCAATTAAACAACAAACTGTCTAGTTATTAAACACAAGGCTCATAGAAATCTGATTGGCACGCAATAATCGTATGCACGAAGACCACACGACCTAATGACTGCGACAACTTGACGCGCGACAATATGCCATATTTTATAAATGAAAATAACCGATTAGAATTCTCGCAACTCTTGATATATTTGACCTCCTAAAGGGTTTAAGGGTTTTTGTGCGACCAATGTAAATTGGTCGCATTTTTTTTGCATATAAGTTATTCGCTCCTCTTTTATTTTTTGCGACAACTTGTTGTATGTTTAATTTTTGTCAGTCAAGCTAGAATCACAGCGGATTACCTAGCGTTTTGTATATAGATTTTCTTAACTTTAGGAACATGACTTATGTTTAATCAACCAGATTTTTTTACTACTCGCCAGATTGACCTTGAAAACAAATTAATTTTGCCGACAGCACAACTCTATAACCAAGTCAGTTTTAAGGTTAATGCCTTATATCAGGCTATCCATAACAACTTGATTGATGTTCACAGTAGGGTAGCAACCGCAGCCAAACAGGTTTACGAGCATCCTGTTGAAACACTTACCGCCTTGTACGAACAAACCGCTTATGCCGGCAATACTTTATATGTTGAGGTTCAAGCATCGGCGTTGCCGGTTTACCAAAACTGGCAAGTCAAGGTGAATTCTGGCAAGGAGGCAACCGGTCAATATTTACAGGCTTTTTGGGATAATCCCGATCAAGTAGCCTTGGCGACTATTGAGCCATTGACTCGTTATGTGACAGCAGTTGGCGTGCAGTCTGAACGGTATTGGCAACTGCTTTTAGACAACCCGGAACAATTGCTGACATCGGCACTCGCTCCGGCAACCGGTTATCTTGCCTCACTGACTCAAGAGACTGAAGCGGTTTTAATTAGCAGTTATTATGTGCTGGCCGAGTTATTTAGCTTGTTGATGAAGCAACCTTCAGTGACTCTACAGGCTTTATATCACAATACGTTATCGGCTTTGCTGGAAGCTTATTTTGATATTATTTCTTCTTTATTGGCAATAGCGTGAAATATTTTTTCCCCTGCCCTCTCATCAATTGACGACTTATAACGACTAAATAAATAACTAACACTATGATAGATAAAAAATTACTTCATAAACTGGGTATTGAGCTTGATAAGTGCGTGCCAGAAAATGAACACCTAACTTATGATGGACTCAGTGGCTTTTTTTATGCCCTGGCAATCACGCCTGCCATTATTAATCCCGCTGACTGGATGGCTGAGTTGTTTTATGGTGAACGCCCTCAACTTAACGGTAAGCAAGCAAAAGACTTAAAAAAAGCCGTTACCGCAGTGGTTAAAGCCAGCAATAGGGCGCTATTAAAAAACGAATTTAAATTCCCCTATGATTTTAGCGCTCTTGATGATGCCGGGTTAGATTATGTGTGGCATTGGAGCGCCGGATTCTTACAGGGCCTGTATTTACGACTGGCTTTTTGGAAAAGCGGCATTATCGCTAACGAAACACAACAACCTTCTGATGTCGTTGCCAATAGTGTAGATATTATTTTTGCCTTGGTTGAAGGCAATGTAACTGTCCTTAAAAACATCGACCAGCTAAAAGCACAGATGCAATTAGCGGGTAAAGAACCCACTAATGAGCTAATCATGGCCTCTTTATTGCACGCTTTACCTGAAGCCTATGAATGTATCAGGTTGTTTGCTGCCCAGATGTCCCGGAGACTTCTGGCAAGGCAACAGGCATCAACCGCTTCAGTAAAAACATAGGGTTATGCCATGAATGCTTTGCAACTGTTAAAGCTAATCAATACACAAGGCTTTTCATCCGATTTACAAGAGCAGGTAATTCTTACAGGTGATGCCGAACTGGCTTATAGGTTTGCCCATAATTTACGGGAAGCTGATTTGGAGCGCCTTGAATGCATTATAGTCACTGCAAAAATACCGCGTATCGCTTATGAATTTGCGTTAATTAAAGCGTCCAGAGGTGGTAATATTGAAAG
>CAIQND010000137.1 GCA_903873045.1 uncultured Methylococcaceae bacterium
AACCAGCGCCATAAATTTTAAGAAATGCACCAAGCCCATTTCTGCTGATTGCCCTGCATACTGTGCGATGCTGATAGGGCCGCTCAAGTTTTCTACGGACGCTTTGCCAATCAGCATTTTGCCCATCATTTTCAATGTTGATGCCGCATAATACCAGGTCGTTTCAAAGGCAACCGGTATGGCTTTTAGTGGTGACAATGAATAGTCAATACTGACTGACTTTATCAGGTCTTCCGGAACAAAAACGGACGCACCAATCTTGCCTTCTGTTTTCTGCTCAACTTGCACGCTTTTTGGGGTAATCGTGAGGGGCAACTGAACGCCATCACGCTCTATCAGTAGTTGGATAGCAACACTCGGGCGGGTTTTTACGGTGTCTACCCATTGCATCCAGTCATTCATAACCGTGCCATCAGCACTGATAATCAAATCACCTGGGCGCAAGCCCGCAGTTAAGGCGGCGCTATCGGGAAGCACTTTGCCTATCACCGGTTTTAATTTGGGAGACCACGGCTTAAAGCCCAATTTTCCATACAAGGCATCCGGATTTTGAGCATCACTTTCGGCAATCTTGAGTGTCCTGACCGCTTCCTGTTCATCACTATTTTTTACGGCAACCTTAATACCCTGATCACCATCCATTGCCGAGGCTATTATTGCACCCATGGCTTCAGTCCAGGTCGGCGTCAATTTGTCATTAACTGAAACAATCTGATCGCCTTCTACAAAACCCGCAGTCGCGGCTAAGGTGCCCTGCCCGACTACGCCGAGTATAGGTTTTATGCCGGTTTCACCAATAACCAATACACTCCAAAACAAGGCGACCGCCAGCAGCAGATTAAAAATGGGGCCTGCCGCAACAATTGCCGTTCTACCCGACAAAGACTGCCGGTTAAAAGCAAAAGCCAGATCTTCTTGTTTAACTTCGCCTTCCCGCTCGTCGACCATTTTGACATAGCCACCCAGCGGAATGGCTGATAACACATACTCTGTGGACTCAGGATTTTTCTGATAAGACCATAACACCTTGCCAAAACCAACTGAAAACCGAATTACTTTTACGCCGACTTTACGTGCCACCCAAAAATGCCCAAATTCATGAATTGAAACCAGAATACCAATGGCAATGACGAAATAAAACAGTGTATGTAATAGATCCATTAATGAGCAAGCTCGGTAATAATTTGTTGGGAGACCTGTCGGGCCTGTTGATCGGCTTCTAATATAATCGCTAGCGTACTGGCTGGCTTAGCGTCAAACTTTTCCATGCAACGCTCGATAATAACGGGAATATCGGTAAAACGTACCTGCTCGTTAAGGAATGCTTCCACGGCTATTTCATTGGCCGCGTTTAAAACAGTTGGGATAATTCCACCCTTGTTAATGGCTTCATAAGCAAGCCGTAAACAGGGGAAACGCTCCAAATTAGGTTCTTCAAAATCCATGCGTCGAACATCAAAAATATTCAAGGGATCAACACCCGAATCAAACCGTTCCGGCCAAGCCATTGAGTAAGCAATGGGAACACGCATATCCGGGTTACCCATTTGCGCCAACACCGTACCATCAACATAATCTACCATCGAGTGGATAATGCTTTGGGGATGAATCACAACCTGTATTTGATCCGGTCTCATAGCGAATAAAATACAGGCTTCAATCATCTCCAAGCCTTTATTCATCATGGTTGCAGAATCAACCGAAATCTTTCTGCCCATATCCCAATTAGGGTGGGCTACGGCTTGATCAGGTGTCACATTAGCCAGTTGATCCAATGGCATTTCACGAAACGGCCCGCCTGAAGCGGTTAATAAAATGCGTCTGGCTTGTTTGGCCTGCATACCGGATTTATAACCGGCGGGCATACATTGAAAGATGGCATTATGCTCACTATCGATGGGCAACAATTGCGCACCCGATTCAGCAACGGCTTGCATAAAGATGTCACCGGACATGACCAACGCTTCTTTATTGGCTAATAAAATTATTTTACCGGCCTTTGCCGCAGCCAGACTTGGCAACAATCCCGCTGCACCGACAATGGCTGCCATCACCGAATCAACAGTGTCCAAGGTGGCAACAAACTCCAGTGACTTTGCACCTGACAGCACTTTAATCGCTGAAATGGATGAATTTTTAAGCTTTTCGGCAAAGGCCAACGCTTTGTTTTCATCAACAACGACGGCATATTGCGGCTGATGTACCAAGCATTGTTCATACAGCAAATCAATATTGTTATTAGCTGTTAACGCGACCACGTTATAAAGATCGGCATGTCTGGCGGCTACGTCTAAGGTACTAACACCGATTGAGCCGGTCGCGCCGAGTATGCATAAGCCTTTCATAAATCAAGCCCAATCAATACGATACCGGCATAAAAAAATGGAATAGCGGCAATCAGACTGTCAATTCTATCCAACATGCCACCGTGCCCAGGTAATAATGTACCACTATCTTTAGCACCGCACTGACGTTTTACCACGCTGATAAACAGGTCGCCATAAATCGAAATCAACACCGTCAATACCGACAACAATATAAAATCAAATATCCTGGCCCATATAAAGCCATCTTGATAGCCATAATAACCAATGAAACTTGCTGCAAAAATAGCGCCCGCTATTAATGCGCCAATCATTCCGGCAACTGTTTTACCCGGACTGATTTCAGGTGCCAACTTGGTTTTACCCCATTTTTTGCCGGTAAAATAAGCAGCCACATCCGCTGCCCAAATCAGAACCAGAAAATACATCGTCATTTCCGGGCCATAAAAAGCTCTTAATCGGGATAAAAACATCCACGCAGATAATAAAACGAACCAGCCGATGAAAACCTTATAACGGGTTTTCATTTTCAGATTTAACATCCCCGTTGGTGCGTTTCTGATTAATATCATCACCAATATCCAAAATAATACCGGCGGTATAACCAGCCATTCCAGTACACCTGAATAGTCTCGGACATCAGGCCAATCAGTAGCTTGAGCAATCAACTCAAGAATTTGCGTCCAAAAATGAAGACCTGCCATTGGCAAAATTAATGCCAACAAAAATAATACCCGCTTAATCGGCGAGGTAACGCCGGCAAGGTTAGTCCATTCCCAGGCACCTAACAGAGTGATCAGACCGATCACTAATGAAAAATTAAATGAAAAACTTTCCGTTGGCAAAGTAAACACTGCCAGTGCAATCAGGGAAGCAAGGACTAATGCCGTTATAATTCGCTTTAGTAACATTTTTGTAGGCTATTTAATAGTGAAGTTATAGAGTGACTGCTTTATTAAGAACTTGCTCACTGGTATGACCAAAGCGCCGTTGTCGGCTTTTAAAGCTCTTGATAGCATCTTCAAGTGAATTCTGGTCAAAATCAGGCCAGAGCGTTGTTGTAAAATACATTTCTGCATAGGCTAATTGCCATAACATAAAGTTGCTGACACGTTGTTCGCCACCGGTTCTTATAAACAGGTCTGGATCAGGCAGGCCAGCCGTTGACAAATGCTGGCTGATAAGTTGCTCACTAATCACCTGATTTTGCAATTCTCCAGCCGCTATTTTTGCTGCTACTTGCTGAAAGGCCTGACACATATCCCAATGACCACCATAATTGGCTGCCACAATCAGTGTCATAGCCGTATTATTTTCAGTTTGTGCCTCGCCTTCGGCCATTTTTTGTTGCAACTTATCTGAAAATTCAGTTCTGTCACCAATAAACCGCAAGCGGATATTATTACGATCCAGTTTATTGATTTCCCGTTGCAGGGTTGCCATAAAAAGCGCCATCAACAATGAAACTTCAGCGGTTGGCCTTCGCCAGTTTTCACTACTAAAAGCAAACAACGTCAACACTTCAACTTTATGGGTAACGCAATACTCGACAATTTTTCTGACTGCTTTAACCCCAGCCTGATGGCCCACCGCTCTAGGCATAAACCGTTTTTGCGCCCATCGGCCATTACCATCCATAATAATGGCAATATGACGAGGATTATTGCTGTCGGATTCCCGATTATTACTATCATCAGGCATTATTATGTCCTATGTTAAATTGATAATAGATCGGCTTCTTTTACTTCCAGTAACTTTTCAACTTCCTTGACATACTGGTCAGTTAATTTTTGGATTTTTTCTTCAGCGGCACGCGCCTCATCTTCAGAAATCATCTTTTCCTTTAAGGCTTTATTTATTTCTGAATTAGCATCACGGCGAATATTTCTGATCGCAACACGTCCATTTTCAGACTCATGCTTAACAACCTTAACCAGACCGCGACGACGCTCTTCCGTCAGTGCCGGCAATGGAATACGAATAGTCATGCCATTGGTAGACGGATTCAGACCCAAATCTGATTTTAAAATGGCTTTTTCAATCGCCTGTACCATGCCTTTTTCCCAAGGCGTAATGGTTAGCGTACGCGCATCTTCAACGGCAATATTGGCAACCTGCGATAATGCAGAATCCGTACCGTAATAAGACACACTAATTTGCTCCAGCAAACTGGGGTGCGCCCTGCCTGTCCTGATTTTTGAGAACTCGTGCTTTAACGCGTCAATACTTTTACCCATGCGGGTTGCAGCATCTTGTTGAATGTCACTAATCATAACTCTGTTCCTCGTTCGATAAGAGAGCCAATCTCTTCGCCCATCATTAATCTCATCACTGCACCTTGCTCAAAAATATTCATCACTCGCATCGGTACATTATTGTCGCGGCATAAAACCAAAGCGGTGGTATCCATGACATTAAGACGCTGATCCAGCGCTTCGTCATACGTTAAGCGTGGATAAAATACGGCATCCTTAACTTTTTCAGGATCGGCCGAATACACGCCCTTAACTTTAGTCGCCTTAATCATCAGATCGGCATTAATTTCAATGGCTCTAAGGCTGGCAGCCGAATCAGTGGTAAAAAAAGGATTGCCGGTACCGGCTGCAAAAACAACCACACGCCCTTTTTCCAAGTGCCTGACCGCTCGACGGCGAATGTAGTCCTCACAGACCTGATTGATTTTAAGTGCGGACATCACTCTGACCTGTTGACCGAGAGACTCTAATGAATCCTGCATAGCCAACGCATTGATGACCGTAGCCAACATACCCATCTGATCGCTGGTGACTCTATCCAGACCTTCAGCTGCTTTTTCAGCGCCGCGCAATATATTGCCGCCGCCAATAACCAAACCAACCTGAATACCCACCTCACATAATTCTTTAATTTCAGTGGCCAGTCGCTTAACAATATCAGCGTCAATACTGCCGCCTGCCTGACTCATTAAAGCCTCACCGCTTAACTTAAGCAAAATTCTCTGGCAAATTGGTTTAGTCATAATAGTATTGGGGTCAGTTTTGTAGGTTGAACTGGGTTAACATATAACCCAACGATCATAATCACCGGTGTTGGAGCGCCAAACAATGGCACGCCAACACCCGTAAACTTAATTGCCTCTAACTTGTGCCATGACTTCTTCAGCAAAGTTTTCTTCTTTTTTCTCTATGCCTTCACCCACTTCAAAGCGAATGAAACGAAGTGCTTGGTTACCTTTTGATGATACCAATTGAGCAATAGTCATTTTGTCGTCTTTAATAAAAGGCTGACCTAACAAGGTCACTTCTGCCAGATACTTCCTGATCTGACCAGCAATCATTTTTTCAATGATGTCCGCAGGCTTGCCGCTTTCAGCAGATAAAGCCCGGAAAATTTCTTTTTCTTTTTCAATGGTTTCAGCCGGCACTTGCTCTTCAGAAACATAATTTGGCTTGCTGGCTGCAATGTGCATGGCAATGTCTTTGCCTAATTCTTGATCGGCTGCTGCCAATTCAATAATTACACCAATTTTACTGCCATGTAAATAACACGCCGTGCCGCCTTCAGCCGTTTCAAATCTTTCAAAACGTCTGATAGTAATATTTTCGCCCAGCGTTGAAATTAATCCACGACGCATTTCATCAACAGTAACGCCATCTTCCAGCGGCATTGCCAACAATTTTTCTTCAGTGTCAATATTGTCGGCATTTAATAAAGCAACCGTTACGCTATTAACAAAATTGACGAAATCATCTGCTTTAGCAACAAAATCAGTTTCGCAGTTAATATCAACAATGGCAACCGCTTTGCCATTATCACTGACTTTAACGCCGATAATACCTTCAGCCGCAATACGACCTGATTTTTTGTCAGCCTTGGCCAATCCGGATTTACGCATATTTTCAATGGCCAATTCCATATCACCATTGGCTTCAACTAACGCTCTTTTGCATTCCATCATACCGGAACCTGTTCTTTCACGCAGTTCTTTAACCATCACCGCATTGATTGTAATACTCATTTTTGTGTTTCCTTAATATATCGTCACTATAAAAACGCCCCCGTAAGGAGGCGTTTTTTGGCCTAATCTAATTTTTACCTTTACAGGAAACCTGTATAAGGCTAAGTATTAGTTATTCTGCCGCCGCTTCTTCAATAAAATCATCAGCCTTGGCTGACAAGCCCAAACCGGCTGTTTTCGCGTCCAGCACAATGGCAGAAACGCTTTCACAGTATAATTTAACGGCACGAATTGAATCGTCGTTACCTGGAATGACATAATCAATCAGTTCAGGTGAATTGTTTGAATCAACAATACCAACGACTGGAATACCTAATTTTTTTGCTTCGCTGATGGCATTTTTTTCATAACCGACATCCAATACAAAAATCACGTCAGGAACGCCCTTCATATCTTTGATACCGCCCAGACTGCGTTCCAGCTTTTCAAGTTCACGTTCCATACCTAACGCTTCTTTCTTTCCGAAACGTTGATAAAGCGTACCGTCAGCTTTCATTGCTTCTAATTCTTTAAGACGATTAATCGATTTCTTAATGGTTTTGAAGTTGGTCATCATGCCGCCTAACCAGCGATGATTAACATAGGGCATACCGCAACGTGTCGCTTCTTCAGCAACCACTTTACGCGCTGCCTTTTTAGTGCCAACAAACAAGATAGTGCCTTTGTTTGCCGTCATTTGACTCAGATAATTCATAGCGTCATTGAACATTGGAAGCGTTTTTTCCAAATCAATGATATGGATTTTGTTACGTGATCCAAATAGGTAGGTTGCCATTTTTGGATTCCAATAACGAGTTTGATGTCCAAAGTGAACACCCGCTTCAAGCATTTGACGCATGGATACTGCTGCCATTTAATTCTCCTAAGTTTTAAAATCGGAATATTTTATTCCGGTTGGGTTATGCCTCCGCCTATCCCGTCCAGTAACCCACTTTATCAAATAAAGTCGGCACCCTACCAAACGTGACGATAAGCGTGAGTATTTTTTACAAAAATGAACTTAACTTTATACCATAATTTACTTTTTACAACAAGCAAACCTCTGTTAAAATTACAACTAATACAGGTGCAAGGCATAGAATTATACCCCTTAAACCTCCCACACTGAACACTTAAAGCACCCATGAGCATCACCATAAAATCCCCCAGTGAAATTGAAAAAATGCGTATCGTCGGAAAACTGGCTGCCGAAGTTTTAGAAATGATTGAGCCTTACGTGGTTGCCGGTGTAACCACCGATCAACTCGATAAACTCTGTCACGATTACATTGTTGATGTGCAAAATGCTATTCCGGCACCGCTCAATTATCACGGCTTTCCAAAATCAATATGTACCTCGATTAATCAGACGGTTTGTCACGGCATTCCCTGCGATAAAAAACTTAAATCCGGTGACATTGTAAATATTGACATTACCGTGATTAAAGATGACTACCATGGCGATACCAGTAAAATGTTCTGTATAGGCGAAGTTAGCCAACACGCTAAACGCCTGATTAAAATAACCCAAGAATCCCTGTTTCTGGGCATCGAACAGGTCAAAGCCGGCGCTACGTTGGGCGATATTGGCCAGGCCATACAAAAACACGCCGAAAGTAATCGTTACTCTGTGGTGAGAGACTTTTGCGGACATGGCATCGGTAAAGATTTTCATGAAGAACCCCAAGTACTGCATTACGGCAAAGCCGGCGAAGGTCTGGCGCTTGCCGCAGGTATGATAATAACCATTGAGCCCATGATTAATCTGGGCAAACGGGATGTTAAAGTATTACCGGATGGCTGGACGGCCGTCACCAAAGACCGCAGTCTGTCTGCGCAATTCGAACACACCATTTTAGTCACTACTGATGGTTATGAAATCCTGACATTGCGTAAAGAGGAATTGTGATAGCTTTAGATAAATACATCAACGCCACACTGTTTGCAAAACCAGATAGCCTGTTGCAATTTAAACATCTGATAAAACAAAAAAACATCGAATTAACACTAAAATTTGACCCACACCAATCAGTTTCAAGCCTGCTTAAAGAGAAATCAGACTTCATTGATCTTATTTTAAATTGTTGTTGGCTGCATTTTCTAGGCCCCTACGCAGAACAATTAAGCTTATGCGCTGTCGGCGGCTTTGGCAGAAGAGAGTTATTTCCTCACTCTGATATCGACATTATTATTCTGTTGGATTCTGACGACACTGAGCCTTACGAGGAAGCCCTGGCAAGTCTGTTTACGTTCCTCTGGGATATTGGCTTAAAACCCGGACATAGCGTCCGCACTGTCGATGAATGCGTTACAGCAGCACTTGATGATCAAACCATCATGACCAGTCTGATGGAAATCAGCCTGATTGCCGGCAATACCTCGCTTTATGACGCGCTTAAACTACGCATTACGTCGGATAAAATTTGGTCATCGGATCAATTTTTTGTTGCCAAAATGGAAGAGCAGCGCCTCCGTTATACCAAATTCCACGACACCGCTTATAACCTTGAACCCAATATCAAAGAAGGCCCCGGTGGCTTGCGGGACATGCAGGTCATTGATTGGGTATTTAAGCGTCATTACAACTCGTCAACACTCAAGGAGTTAATTAAATACGGTTTTTTACCTGAGTCCGAATATGCAGAACTTATTTCCGCACGCGATGTACTGTGGCGAATTCGTTATGCGCTGCATCTGTTAACTGACCGCGCAGAAGATCGGCTTGTTTTTGATTATCAACGTGAACTTGCCCAACAGTTTGGCTTTAGCACACCGCATCAACAGTATAATGAGGATGTTGAACAGTTTATGCAGTTTTATTTTAAAACGGTGCAAGGACTTGAACGACTCAATGAAATGTTGCTGCAATTATTTAATGAACGCTTTGTAACCGGCGAAACCGCTTGCAAGATAACGCCTATTAACGATAAATTTATCGCCATCAATGGTTATCTGCAAGCAGTAAACGAATCGATATTTGAGCAACATCCACTGGCTTTACTGGAAGTTTTTTTACTCCTGCAATTAAACCCGTCATTGCTGGGTGTCAGAGCCACAACTATTCGTTTAATCCGGCGAAACCTGCATTTAATTGACGAGGAGTTTCGGGAAAATAAAGCAGCCAACCACTTATTTATAGAAATCTTTTGTACTCCGCGTGGGCTGACTCATGAGTTAAGGCGCATGAATCGATACGGCGTATTAGCGGCCTATTTGCCCAGCTTTGCCAACATCGTTGCAAGGATGCAATATGACCTGTTTCATATTTATACCGTAGATGAGCATACGCTATTTGTTATCCGTAACTTACGCCGATTTGCACTGGAAGAACACATTGATGAATTCCCTCTCTGCAATTCCGTCTTCCTGTTAATTGCAAAACCGGAGATTTTATATATTGCCGCTCTTTTTCATGACATCGCCAAAGGCCGAAATGGCGACCATTCCGCCATAGGCGAAGACATTGCCGGACAATTTTGCATTCAGCACGACCTTTCCGCTCATGACACTAAATTAATCACCTGGCTGGTTAAGAGTCATTTGATTATGTCCATGACCGCACAGCGAAAAGACATCAGCGACCCGGATGTTATTCATGAATTTGCTCAAACAGTCGGCAGCATTGAATATCTAAATCACCTATATTTATTAACCGTCGCTGATATTCGCGCAACCAACCCTGAACTTTGGAACGCCTGGAAAGACTCGTTACTTAAAGAACTTTATTTAGCCACTTACAAAGCCCTACACAAAGGGCTTCAAAACCCGGCAGCACTTGCCGATAGGTTGCGTGAAAATAAACAGGAAGCCAAAGAAGAACTTCTTAAGCGCGGAATTTTGGAAGAAACAATTGATAACGCCTGGCAGCATACCAATGATGATTATTTTTTGCGCTATTCAGCAGATGAAATCGCTTGGCACACGATGGCCATTGCCTCATCCATAGAAGAAGATATGCCGTTGGTGTTACTGCGCCAGCAAACCCAACACGGCAGCGCAGAAGTGTTTGTTTATACCAAAGACAAAGGGCCTATTTTTTCAATCAGCACCGCCACCCTTGACCAATTAGGACTGACCATTCTTGATGCCAGAATCATGACTACTCAGGATAACTACGTGCTTAACAGCTTCCAGGTACTTGAACAGTCAGGAGAACCCATCAATGAATTATGCAGAGCCTCTCATATTTGTTCATCGCTCCGCATTAATCTGTTACAAGGCGTGGTAAAAGGCCACATAAATATCCATCGTCAATCAAAATCAAGACAAGCACTGCATTTCCCTATCCGTACCAGTATCAAATTTCTGGCAGATCCCTTAAACCGGCATACCGTCATAGAACTTATCACGACTGATCACGCGGGACTTTTATCAAAAATAGGTCGTGCTTTTATCAAACAGCAGGTTAATCTGCTCAGTGCCAAAATAACCACCATAGGCAGTCGCGCTGAAGATATGTTTTACATCACCGATCAACAGTTGCAACCGATTAACGACATGAACAAACAAAATCTGATTCGCGAGGAAATACTAAAAATGTTGGATATTCAGGGCTAACGGCTTGGTCACAGACAAACCTTAAAAGATGTTCACCACGAAAACACTAAGGAAAAGCCTTGTGTCCTTCGTACTGAATGATGCCGATCTATAATCGCGACGTAGGCATCACTCCCACCGTGGGAGCGATGCCTACGTCGCGACTAACGAAAACGTCGTGGACGAATTTATTTTTCAGGATTAATGGTGGCAACCGGCACCGTGGATATGACCATGAGTCGCTTCTTCTTCTGTGGCAGCTCTCACATCAATCACCTCGACATCAAAGGTTAAGGCAACACCGGCTAACGGATGATTGCCGTCAATAGTCACATTTTCTTCATCAATACTCACCACGGTGACGACGCCGGTACCGAAGCTGACATCCGCATGAAACTGCATCCCGACTTCAATGTCATCAACGCCTTCAAACATATCGCGTGAAATAACCTGAATCATATCTTCCATCAGTTCGCCATAGGCTTCTTCGGCTGCAATGCGCACATTAAACTTTTCACCGGCAACTTTGCCAACCATCGCTTTTTCCAGACCGGAAATAATATTGCCACTGCCCTGCAGAAAAACCAACGCCTCATCACCTATTGAACTATCAAGTACTTCGCCCTCATCATTAGTCAGAGTGTAGTGAATAGAAACAGCCGTATTGTCAGCAACTTGCATAGTAAAACCTTATTGGGTTAGTCAAAAACGGCTTATGATAACGATTTGCAAAGCATTTGTCTGAAATAATTAGCTTAAAGCCAAAAGCCAGCACCCCAATGTTGTTAAGTTAAGTGCCTCTTGGCAAGACAAACCGTTGGCTGAGCGGAGCCGCGTTGGCTGAGCGGAGCCGAAGCCGGTAAAATCGCTTCGACGCTCCGCTCAGCGAACGGCTTATAGAGTGGCTTAGAAGTAAAGCAACATAAAGCGCCCTCTCCCTCCGGGAGAGGGCTGGGGTGAGGGTGATCGAATGTCGCGTTACTTCTACATGGCTCTATAACTGAATGACATTGGCCAACGCCCCGCTAATTTTTAATACCAATGCCTTTATGCAGTAAAAACAGGCTAAACAGCGTCAAAACCCCAATAAATCCACCGGTAATTAGATAGGCTAACTGAATATTAACATCCGTTACGCCGATCAATCCGTATCTAAAAGCATTGATCATATACAAAATGGGATTGCCCTTGGAAATCATTTGCCAAACATCCGGAAGCATCTCGACTGAATAAAAAACACCGCCCAGATAACTTAATGGCGTTAATACAAAGTTGGGGATAATAGAAATATCGTCAAAGCTTTCCGCAAGCACCGCATTGATAAAGCCGGCCAAAGCAAAGACAGTGGCCGTCAGCAACACAATGGATAAAGTAATCAGCACATTTTTAACGACAATATCTGCAAATAAAAGCGAAATTAGCGCCACCACCAAACCGACCAATAAGCCGCGAATAATGCCACCACTGACATAACCACCCAGAATCACCCAGTTGGGTACCGGTGCAACCAGCAATTCTTCAATATTGCGCTGAAACTTGGTCGAATAAAAAGACGAGACCACATTAGCGTAAGAATGACTGATAACCGACATCAGAATAATACCCGGAACGATATAATCCATGTAGCTTGCGCCATTAATGGTGCCAATGCGATCGCCAATCAATTTGCCAAAAATTAAAAAATACAGGGCGGTAGTAATCGCTGG
>CAIQND010000138.1 GCA_903873045.1 uncultured Methylococcaceae bacterium
AAACTCATTAGGCAGACCGGCATTGGGATGAGCGGAAATATGGGTATCAGCAATACCCGATAATTCAGCAATGTATTGACGCAGTTCGGTTGCACCCAAGGCGCAGTTAAAACCGAAAGAGAGGGGTTGAACATGTTTTAACGAATTCCAAAAAGCCGCAACGGTTTGTCCTGACAGCGTTCTGCCTGATGCGTCAGTAATGGTGCCGGAAATCATGACCGGTAATTTGTAGCCGATGTGTTCAAAATAATTTTCAATTGCAAAAATGGCGGCCTTCGCATTGAGCGTATCAAAAACAGTTTCAATCAAAATAATGTCTGCGCCGCCATCAATCAAGCCACGCGCGGCTTCTGTGTAGGCAACAACCAATTGGTCAAAAGAAATATTTCTAAAGCCGGGATCATTGACATCGGGTGACATTGAAGCCGTACGATTGGTAGGTCCCAAGACGCCGGCAACAAAGCGCGGTTTATCGGGTGTTTTTTGGGTGTATTCATCGGCTGCCTGTTTAGCTACACGAGCCGACTCAAGATTAATTTCGTAGGCTAACGATTCCATTCGGTAATCAGCCATGGCAATACTGGTTGAGTTGAAGGTGTTGGTCTCAACAATATCAGAACCCGCTTCAAAATAAGCCGAGTGTATGGCTTTGATAATATCAGGCTGTGTTAATGACAATAAATCATTATTACCTTTAAGATCAACATCCCACTGGGCGAAACGCTCGCCGCGATAATCCCTTTCTTCCAGTTTGTAGCTTTGGATCATCGTACCCATAGCCCCGTCAAGAAACAAGATTCTTTGGGACATGCATTGTTTTAATAATTCTGTTTTGTTCATTGATTGTGCCACGGGTAGTTATGTTGCTTGAATATAATCATTGCTTAAAATGCCTGCTAGCACTATTATTTTTATCACTAAAACTGGAGATTAGCATGTCAAAACCAAAAATTACTCAAGTATTTAAAAGTGTTCTAGCTGCTTTTGTCGGTATACAAAGTGAGAAAAACAGAAAAAAAGACTTTGAAAGTGGATCGCTTTCAACTTTTGTTATTGCAGGATTAATTTTTACGATCCTATTTGTGGGTGCCCTTATTTTTCTGGTATCCACTATCGTATAGAGTAAGTTGAGCCATTACTAATGGCGGCATACATCTTATTTTGGACACGAAAAGAGCAATAAAAAAAGCCCAAGCATTGCTTGGGCTTTTTTGCAAAAGCTTATTTTTTATTATTCTGGTGTTTTAAAGCTTTGCTTTATATTTTGAAACATCTCTTTAAGACCACTGAATAAGTTGGCCACAGAAAAAATCTCTTTAGTGATAAATTTCCAACGAACGACTGCAATAGCCAGGAAGCCTACGACTGATGGTGATATTTCTAAATAAAGCGACTTTAAAATTCCCGCAAAACCTAAAAAGTCACCTTCATTTTTCCTGTCAGCGCCCTGAAGGGATTCATAACCAGCACCGCCTTCACTTGCTCTGAATGACTCTAAAATATAGATATTAAGGTTAACCAATAGTAACTGTAAAACAAAAAAACCAACTGCACCAATAGCAACCCACATCAATACATTACTTGTCTTTGCCTTTACCGCTGACTGATAAAACCAGAGTGCTACTAAAATCATCACCATACCGCTTATCATAATTTATACCCCTTTTTTATATTATAGTTGATTATATTTTTGTTAGAAAATAGTACAAAAACGGACACTTAAGAATCATTTTAGAGCCCTCTTTTTCAACGACACTGCAAGATTCATATTTTTCTTGTCCGGGTTTTGTCTGCTTTTTAATATCGCCATTCTCGATAGCGTATTTAATGTCTATTTTCATTTCTTTGGTTCGACCCACTGAATCGGTCGCTGTTTGTTTTAAAATACCATTATCTTTAAAATCCCATTCAATGGTAACGGCTTTCTGCTCGCCATCTATCTTGGTCGCTTCAGCATAGAGCTTCCATTTTCCCAGAATTTCAGAGCTATCTTTTAGTTCAACCTGAGCATTCGCGGAAAACGCAAAAAAAAGCACTGCCAAAGGTAATATCTTAACGTATTTTTTCATAATTTTTATTGCCCCTAGTCTATCAACTTCAAAAACAGAATTGAAACTATACCACATCAGTTATCGAGCTTTAACAACAATAGTCAGGAATATTCTTTTTCCTTACATTTTCCAAGGGCTTTTAACAATAAGCCTTGACATTAATTTTGCGTAAAGTATCATGCAACTTCTGCTTGCTTCAAGTTAGCAATTTCTCAAACAAAAATTATATAGGTAGGGGACACATTCATGGGATTTATTTTAGATCTAACTGAAACATTAAAAACACCAGCTGGCATGGTTGGCGCTGTTGTCGTTGTGGCTGCTGTATACGCACTGTTGAAATGGGTATTTGCTGAGCATCCAGACGACGAAAAATAAGCGTAACTAACCGGTTTCGGTTATACCTAGGCCGTTAACCATTCGATATGAATGGTTAGCGGCCTTATTTTTTTCTGAACATTTCACCACCTCCCCTCTCGTCTGTACTATAATTTACACATTTTTAATAATGTAATATTTAAATGTATAAATTTATAATAACCAAAATTTTGGCGCTTCAATCTATACCGGCACCCGCAACCGGCATTGGCTTATTCCGGCTTTTTTATGGCTTGGTCACTTTACAGGAAATTATCTTCCTGCTTTATTTCAACCACTTAATTTTCGACCCTATCCCCTATATAGATGTTGAATTCCCCATGATTCCGTTTTTTTTGTGCCTTTGGGGAATTATTGCCTGTTTTATCGTTGTTGGCTATCGCTATCAATTTTCAGTTATCTGTAATTACATTTTCTGGATTGTCTTCGTTAATTTCACCACCATGCAACGTGATTTTGATGGAGGGTTTGATTCATTTATGATCGGAGCGGGGTTTTTCCTGCTATTTATGCCAGGAGACCGTGCGTTTTCCTTGGACACGCTTAGATACAAACTCAGCACGCCTTTTACGCATTACCAATCCTATCCCAAACCAACCGTTTCCAGCCTTGCTTACTACTTACCCGTTTTTATTTGCCTCGGTTTTCTCTATTTTGACTCGGCTGTCCACAAATTGTTTGCTGAACATTGGCGTAATGGCCTGGGTTCCTGGTTGCCATCAACACAACCCTATTATGTTTCAGCCATCGACATGTCAGTATTGCTGAATAACGAACTACTACAAAAAATCATTGGCTATACCGTACTGGTTTTTCAATTTACCTTTTTATTCTTTTTTTCAAATCGCCGCTTGCGCAGCATTTATTTAATAGTCGGTTTGGGGTTACATCTAGGCAT
Source organism: uncultured Methylococcaceae bacterium (assembly GCA_903873045.1). Taxonomy (GTDB): domain Bacteria; phylum Pseudomonadota; class Gammaproteobacteria; order Methylococcales; family Methylomonadaceae; genus Methylobacter_C. The sequence goes on from CAIQND010000138.1 coordinate 3,328, forward strand.
CACCTTGTCTTTAAACATCTATCCTTTTGGTTTGGGAATGCTGATATTTTATGTTCTATTGGTTCCCTTTAATTGGTGGAGAGCCATCAGTACGATGCTATCAGCCAGACAGCCAGTACTAACCGTCTTTTTTGACAAACAATGCCCTCTATGTAATCGCACCGTCCTTATTCTTAATCATTTTGATCTATTCAATTGCATAGATTTTAAAAATGCCCAGGATCATGCGGCACACTACCCGGCAATGACTGCACTAAACCAAGAAACCCTGTTATTGGATTTATATGCGCTGGACAGCTCAAATCGGGTTTATTCAGGCGTTGACACCTATATTCAAATACTGAAAAAAATGCGTTATTTATATCCCGTAGGACTTGCCTTAAGTTTACCGGGAATTTATACACTAGCGGTAAAAAAATACCGGTCTATTGCAGACTCCCGTATCCGCATTCCTTGCACCTCTGAGTGCTTGGTATCACCCAAACTGGTCAACAATAATTTATATCATCAAGTTTTTGAAAATTTTGCTATTCAGAAACCCAAAGCTTTTTCCAGAAAGCTGGCAAAAATACTTATCGCATTGCTCGTTTTACAATTAAACAGTACAGTTCATTACGGGCTTGTTTACCGTCTGCATATACCCACCAGCAACAACGCTGTCAGCGCGTCTATTAACGAAGCCAGTAACGCGCTTATCATGGTATCTCTGACCTTTTTTGGCATTACCCCACACGCGCTCTACCTACATGATCATTTTGCCGGCTATGATCGAATTTTAGCGATTACCTACACCGATCAAAATGGCAAGGAAGACTGGCTACCGTTTGTTAATGAGCAAGGTCGCTTAGTCGCCCCAAACTGGGGTCGAGTTCATTCCATGTGGGCCAATATTGCTGTTACACCGACTATTAACAACACACGTTTACAAAAATTTATTATGAAAGTGACAGCTTTCTGGGGTCAGAAAATGGGCTTAAATCTTGATAAGACGGTGTTCCATATAAAATTGAAAAGAATTAATGCACCCAGTTACTGGGTTCATGATCAATTGCATCAAAACTTCTCCGCACCATGGGCTACTATCGGTACGGTAAAGTGGAATGACAATTTAATTTCCTTCGATTTACCTGAAAATATAAATTCCTTATAAATTTTACAGGAATATAAACAACTTTTATTATTGCATCATCATTCTAGGCATGATATAAATTGTCCGTGCTTTTTTATTAATTGGCACGCAATAAAAATAATTTAAAACCTTTTGGAGGATATATTTATGAAAAAAATCTTAGCACTTTTAGCTTTGGCATTAGTTATTGTTGGTTTGACTGGCTGCATGGACGATCCAGATGGATCAAAACAAAAAGTTTCAAGCTCTATCTCTTTGTAAGTTAAGTTAAGCTAAACTGCAATACCAAAAAGCCCGGTGTCACCGCCGGGCTTTTTGTTTATATCACGCGCTCTTAATACTTAAAAGCGCTATACCAATCGCCCCCACAAGTCATAGTCATCGGCTTCTTCAAGCTCAACTTCAACAAAATCACCGACTTTAAGGTGGGTCGCCCCATCAATAAAAACCTGCCCGTCAATTTCCGGTGCATCGGCCTTGCTTCTGGCAACAGCGCCCTCCTCTACCACTTCATCAACCAGAACCGTTTCAATTCGACCTATGCGTTGCTGTAAGCGTGCAGCACTAATTTCGGCCTGATGCGCCATAAAACGCGCCAGACGTTCTTGTTTAACTTCTTCAGGAACTAAATCGGGCAAATCATTAGCAACCGCTCCTTTTACTGGAGAATAAGCAAAACAACCCACTCTATCAAGCTGAGCTTCCGTCATAAATTGCAATAATTCTTCAAATTCTTGTTCAGTTTCTCCAGGAAAGCCGACAATAAAAGTACTACGCAAAGTAATATCAGGACAAATTTCTCGCCACGCCTTAATGCGTTCCAGATTATTTTGAGTTGCAGCCGGCCGCTTCATTAATTTAAGAATACGGCTGTTGGCATGTTGAAAAGGAATATCCAGATAAGGCAATATTTTTCCTTCTGCCATTAATGGAATCACTTCATCGACATGAGGATACGGATAAACATAGTGCATACGCACCCAAATACCCAAATCACCCAGTGCCTCGGCTAAATCATAAAAGCGGGTTTTAACAGCGCGTCCTTTCCAGTCACGGCTTTGGTACTTTAAATCAAGCCCATAAGCACTGGTATCTTGGGAAACGACCAATAATTCTTTTACCCCGGCATTCGCCAGACGTTCTGCTTCCCACAAAACATCATCAACCGGTCGACTGACCAAATCGCCACGCATTGACGGAATAATGCAAAATGTGCAGCGATGATTACAGCCCTCCGATATTTTTAAATAGGCATAATGAGCCGGTGTTAGTTTTATTCCTTGTGGAGGTAAAAGACTGGTAAAGGGATCATGTCGAGGAGGTAGATGTTCGTGTACCGAAGCCACAACTTCATTTAAGGCATGCGCACCCGTCACTTTTAAAACCTGGGGATGACGCGCCCTGATTTCATCTTCCCTGGCACCCAGGCAACCGGTAACGATTACCTTGCCGTTTTTGGCCAAAGCTTCACCGATACTGTCCAATGATTCCTCCACCGCCGCATCGATAAATCCGCAGGTATTAACAATCACTAAATCAGCATTCTGGTAAGTCGGTGAGATATCATATCCCTCTGAACGAAGCTGGGTTAAAATTCTTTCGCTATCAACTAGCGCTTTCGGGCAGCCTAAACTAATAAAGCCGACGGTGGGTATCTTTGTCATAAATATGTAAGGTATTAGAGGTAAAGGATTATTCTTTGATAAACAGGTTGTAGGATTTGTCCTGATGCTGGCTCTGCCACTTCGTCAGTGGCAACAACAGTCCAACGAGTAGAGCTGAATTTTTATTGAGACATTAAATTGATCATTTTATCACTTTAGGGGGTTGTTAAATAATCAAAGCACTAGATTTAACGTAAAAGTACATCTATTATTCTTGTGTGGTGCTTGTCTTTTTTTTCACTTAATGCGCCAAATAACAATAAAAACAATCAAATACATGTCACCACTAGATAGCCAGGGTAATTATTAAGGGATTAACATGAATTGATAGGACGTATATTTGATATAAAAGTGCAAAAAATAGATAAAAAAACGGCATACGCTGACACTAATCCGATTACTTTCAAATACACAGATAGCCTGTTTAACTGAATAGCTATAACAAGAATGAAACTTTTATTACCGAATATTAACGATAAAGGGTACATTATGAAGACCAAATCATTCTAAAATCCGCAGTTTTTGCAGCTTTTAAAACTATAGTTGTTGATCGCAACTCGATAAATTTGATTATTGCTTCTGCTTTTTTGCATGATCAGCATGTTCATCCATTACATTCCAGATTATTACTAAAATACCCTGGATATACATATCAATAGGTACCGCGTGCGACGATTAATTATAGTATTAAATTTATTGGTTGGCTCATCATTGCTAACCCAATCTGCTGAGATTATGGCGGCCTCTGTAGACACTACTGAAAATAATCACCCGAGTGGACATGCGCCACACTCACGCGTAAAAAATAAAAAAGCCCGATTGCTTTCTGTTAAGCAAAATAAAGAAAAAAATCCAGGGGACGTTTGGGAACGCATTCGTTTAGGCATGAAAATCCCTCGGCCCAGCCAAGTGGCCACTCAGCCAAATCAAATACTCGAAAATGGTACGAGTCAATCTGCCACCGGCATTATTCAGAAACGCCTGGATATCGGACTTAATACAGCTAATTCATCAGCTACCGGTAGCAACGCTATGCCGCTTTTATCTGCAAAAGCTCAATCAGAACGAATGCTTGCTTTGCAAAAACTCAGACTACCGACCACTGCCACGTCAGCACAATATAAATACACGCCTTATGGTCGTCTTAAACTTAACACCGTTATCTCTTCAAGAACACGCAACAAGATAGCTTTGCCAAGCCAGGTACTTGCCTCAAAAAACGCTACCCTGAATGAAAATCCTGCCGATCAAACACGACTCCGTTCGCGTATCGACTTAAATCCAAGACTGCACAGGCTGGACTTAAGAATTCCCGCTGAACTATTGGTAAACTCTACTTCGGAGCCGGATAAGCCGGTTCAATCAAAATATTTTGATAACGCAGAAAATACGGAAAATACAGCACAACAAACTGT
>CAIQND010000139.1 GCA_903873045.1 uncultured Methylococcaceae bacterium
CCGATGACTTTTGTTACCTCGGAACCCTACATCGGACATTTAGGGCTGGGCGGTGTTGGCGATACCAAAGGTCTGATGGAAAGTGCCTTGCGTGAAAAGTCTATCAAATGGATAACCAATGCCAAGGTAGACAAGGTTGAGTCTGGCATGATGTTTGTGACTGAGGTTGACGAGGACGGTAATGACAAGAAAAAACATGAACTGCCTTTTAAGCATTCCATGATGTTACCGGCATTTACCGGTGTTGATGCCGTGCGTAATGTTGATGGACTGGTTAATCCACGAGGCTTTGTGTTGGTGGACGATCATCAGCGTAACACCACCTTTAAAAATATTTATTCGGTCGGTGTTTGTATTGCCATTCCCCCGTTGGAAAAGACCCCTGTACCGGTCGGGGTGCCAAAAACCGGCTACATGATTGAATCGATGGTAACGACTACCGCCCATAATATTGCCGATGAACTGGCAGGTAAAGAGCCAACTCACGTAGCGACATGGAATGCTTTATGTCTGGCTGATTTTGGTGATTCCGGAGTCGCTTTTCTGGCTATGCCGCAAATTCCACCGCGCAACACAACTTGGTCTGCGGAAGGTAAATGGGTGCATTTGGCTAAAATCGGGTTCGAGAAATACTTTATGCGCAAAGTAAGAAAAGGCATTAGTGAACCCTATTATGAAAAGCTAATGCTGAAATTATTGGGCGTGGTTCGGATAAAAGGTGAGTAATATGAGTATAGACAGAATAGTATTTGCTGTTGCCGGCAGTTTTATCCTGATTAGTTTGTTGCTGGCGCATTTTCATTCTGAAAACTGGTTATGGTTTACCGCCTTTGTGGGTGCCAATTTGTTGCAATTAGCATTTACGGGATTTTGCCCCATGGCAAAACTACTTAAAAAGTTGGGTGTTAAGAAATGAGCATGAAATAATGTAACCAAGTAACATCTAACTCCCCCCTTTGTAAAAGGGGGGTTAGGGGAGGATTTTTAAAATTAATGTTACTCAAGTTATTTAGTGCTCGTTCCTAAGCCGGGTTGTGCCTTCTGATTACAGTTGTAGGTTGGGTTAGCGATAGCGTAACCCAACACACCAAAGCATCTGTAAATTTTCACCACGAAGAACACGAAGAAAAGCTTATTCCTTCGCGTCCTTCGTGGTGAATAAGATAGTTGGAAGACGGTTGTCTATTCCTGACACACTTACATGAAGATTATGTTTAAAATAAGTAAAAACAGTTTGGCGCTCGGTTTATTACCAGTACTGATGTTGGTGAATTTTTCAGTCGCCGCTGAAGCGGTTGCGAAAAATGCTGCCAATAAAGCGGTACCGGAAAAGTTAATCAGTCAATCTTATACGCTGGATCAGGCGATTGATTATGCGATAGCCAATAATCCTGATCTGCAAATTGCCATCGAACGTATCAATCAGGCTCAAGCCCAATTAGGTGTCGCGCTCTCTGCTTTTTACCCGCAAGTAACCGCCCGAGTGGGTTATGAAACCTCTAACAATCCATCTCAGGTTTTTTCGATGATTGTGTCGCAAAGGGCTTTTGAACCCGAAAATATAACGACTATTAACAATCCGGGTTACCGACAAAATTTTCGGCCTGAAATTATAGGAAAACTGTCGCTCTTTCGTGGCGGACAGGATTATCAAAACAGTAAAGCGGCGGAGCTGGGTATAGATGCGGCTGAGTTTGAGCGTTCAATAGTCCATAATGCCTTGATTGAAGCGGTAACGGCTTCGTATTATGCTTATTTAGCATCCATAGAAGCGCAAAAAGTTGCTCAGGATTCCATTTCCGCCATTACCAGCGAGCTCAATCAAACCCAACTAAAGTACGAAGCCGGAACTGTCCTTAAATCAGATGTATTGTCACTGGAGGTGAAGTTGGCTGAAGCGCAGGATGCCCAAATCAGGGCCGCCAACGGCATTGAGATTTCCAAAGCCAACATTGCTAATTTGCTGGGTTTATCAAGTTTTCAAGCGTTTACGGTAGCACCGTCATCATCAATATTAACCAAACCCAAATTGACGGCATCGTTTAATGATTTGCTTGAGCTTGCCATGACGCAGCGCCCGGAAGTTAAGGCCGCAGCCAATCAGGTAGAAATCAGTTTGCGCAAGTTAAAAAGTGAGCAAGGCGCTTATTTACCCAAAGCAGATGCGTATGTGAGTTATGGACAAAACAGCCAAAACCCGGGATTTTCAAGTAGCAGGGATTATGTGACCGCTGGCGTTACCGTCGAAATGGATTTGTTTTCAGGGTTTAACACCCAACAACGGGTTAGCGCCGCAGAACGAAAAGCCGCAGAAGCCCGTGAAACAGAACGAAAAACCAGGCTGGCCATTGAGCAAGAAGTAAAAATTGCTTATTTAAAACTTCAAGAAGGTTTGGCGCGTTTGCGTGTTACGGAAGTCTCGGTGATGGCTGCCGACGAAGCCTTACGACTGGTTAATGAGGAAAGACGCGCTGAAATAGTCACGGTCACCCGTTATATCGAATCGGAAGTCGCCAGAAATAAAGCGCAATCCAACACCATCGCAGCGCATTATGATGCCCTGAGTGCTGAAGCTGCATTAAAAAAAGCTGTCGGCGACTGGAAATAACAACTGTTTTTCCACGAAAAACACGAAAGGCACGAAAATTTTTAAGGGCGAATAGCTCAAAAACGATAACTACTTGGCCGGGCTAATTTTAAAATGGAACACGAATGACAATAATTGGAAGTATTTTAGCTAATCAATGGCTTGAACTGATGTTCTGTCTAACGGAGTGCTGTTTTGCTGGCTATCGATCGTTATCAAAAATAATGTGGTTAGTGTTTTTTTCGTGTCTTTCGTGCTTTTCGTGGACCCAATGATTTATCCAAGATACAGGAGTTCTCATGTCACAACCTGAACACAAAAATAGTCACAAAATTATCAGTATTGCCGCCGCCGTTTTTGCTTTGATTTTATTACTGCTCTATATGCAAGGCACTTTTGTCAGCAAAGTTTCCCCCGGTTTAAGTCCATTGGCCAGCGATGCAAACACACCGAAAAGTGACACGATACAGGTTGAAAAAAAGCTGGTTGACGATATTCTTACCTGGCCGGGTACGGTAAGGTCAAGAATCGTTGCTAATATAGCGCCTAAAATGACGGCCCGCATTATTGAGATTAAGGTTCATGCCAGTGACAAAGTTAAAAAGGGCGATGTGATTGCCCGACTGGATGAGCGTGAAATCAGGGCTCAGGAACAGGTCGCCCTTGCGGCGCTGTCCGGTGCCACCGCGCAAGCCACTCGAGCCAAAGCAGATGAACAACGCACCCAAAGCCTGTACAGTAAGGAAGCGGCGACCCGCGAAAATTTTGATGCCGTGGTGGCACGGGCAAAAGAGGCGCAAGCGGGTGTCAGTCAGGCAACCAGTACGGTGAATGAAATCAGAACCCATTTGGCTGATACGCTATTACTGGCACCGTTTGACGGCATTGTTGTCAAGCGCCTCAAAGAGCCCGGTGACATGGGACTGCCCGGCGTTCCTGTGGTTTCTTTGCAAACCCCCCAAGGCTTAAGGCTTGAAGCTGATGTGCCAACCACTTGTGCCGGACTTTACAGCACAGGTATGGATGTTATGGTGCGTATTGATACCTTGGGACAAACCGTAGCCGCTCAAATTGACGAGATTAGTCCTGACGTTGATCCGCAAACCCGCACCCAGTTGATTAAAGTCGCACTGCCAGCCATGGCAGGTTTGCAACCGGGATATTTTGGTTGGTTGGAACAAGCGTGTGATCAACACGACGCCTTATTAATTCCCGTCAGCGCAGTGGAACATATCGGTCAACTGGAAGTGGTTAAGGTCTTGTCAGAAGGCCGGCAGCTTATGCGTCATATCAGAACCGCAAAAACTTTTGGTGACCAGATTGAAGTTATTTCCGGTTTGCAGGCCGGTGAAGCCGTCATAGTCAACCCACAGCAGGCGCACTAATGGACGAGTTGCAAAATCAAAAGCCCAAACGTGGCTTGACCACCAAGATTGTCGAAATTTTTACCACTTCACAGCTATCCATTTTATTTCTGATAATTTCACTGTTGGCTGGTGCAGCAGCACTCACGCTGACACCGCGAGAAGAAGACCCGCAGATTGTCGTGCCGGTTATGGATGTGCTGATTGAATATCCGGGCGCTTCCAGCGAAGAAGTTGAAAAGCTGGTGTCGACGCCGCTAGAGGTTTTGCTAAAACAAATTGAAGGCGTGGAATATGTCTATTCCATCTCCAAACCCGGATCGGCGATGGTGACCGTCCGTTATTTTGTCGGACAGGATTTTGAAGACAGTCTGGTTAAAACCTGGGATCGGCTGATGTCCAACCAGAATCTTATTCCAGCGGGCGTTACCCATTGGAAAGTAAGTCCGGTGGAGATCGACAACGTGCCTATCGTTTTGTTGACGCTTTCTGCGCAAAATAATAACTATGATTCCATGGCGTTACGACGTATTGCCGATGAGCTGATTATTTCGTTAAGAAGTGTCGGTGATGTGGGTAAAAGTTGGGTGGTTGGCGGTGAACAACG
>CAIQND010000140.1 GCA_903873045.1 uncultured Methylococcaceae bacterium
CCTAAAGGCGTCGTCATGGGGGCAATGCCGCCTTGAACGCCTGCGGGCAAGTTGCCCCACATCGTATTTAAGCGTTCGGCAATCTGCTGCCGCGCCCAGAAAATATCCGTGCCTTCTGCAAAATCAACCGTAATATCCGTTAAGGCGTATTTGGCAATAGATCGCAACATGGTTTGGTGCGGAATACCCAGCAACTCAACCTCTATGGGTGCGGTTATTCTGGCTTCAACCTCTTCGGGTGTCATGCCGGGCGCTTTGACGATAATCTTTACCTGAGTGGGTGACACTTCGGGAAAGGCATCAATAGGAATATTTTTAAAAGCATAGTAACCGCCTCCGGATAGCAGTAATACCACTATCATCATCAATAAGCGCTGGCTTAACGCAAAGCGAATCAGGCCAGCCATTATTCAGCGCTCCCCAAGCTCAACCAGTTAGCTTTTAATGCCACGGCACCTTTGCTGGCAATCGCCTCATCACCGGTCAAATCGCCGCTAATAATGGATTCATTACCCTGTTTGCCTATAACAGTAACGGGGCTGACTTTAAAGCCGTCCGGGTTACGAATAAAAATAAAATAGTGGCCTTCATTTTGGGCAATAGCCGTATTGGGCACTTTAAAAGCCACATTTTTAGTGGTTTGAACAATCTGGGTATTAATGGTTTGTCCCGGCCGTACGACAGATTGGCTCCCAAGCGCCTGTTGAGTAACGATAATAGCTCGCGCCAGTAGCGTTTGATTCTCCGGATTAACACTTTGCCCCAATAAAGTAATTTTTGCGCTGATGGGAGTATTATCAATCAGAACCTGATCACCCACTTTAATGCTGCCAATGCGCTCTTGAGGAATATTAATCTCCAACCAAAGCTCGCTCAGATTGGCAATGCGATATAACGGTGCCAACATGTCGACACGCGCTCCTGCTATCGCTATCCGTTCCATCACCACCCCTGAAATAGGCGAATGTACATTAAGCTGGCTGCTTAACTGGTGGGTTTGTCCCAGGCTTTCAATTTCGGGAAGGGTCATACCGGCGATATTTAGCAATTGCTTGCGCTCATTCACATCGTAAACAAAGGCATTGTATTGGCTACGGGTTTCCTGCCAGCGTCTTTCAGCAATAACGCCGTCCCCCAAAAGTTTTTTATCGCGCTCATAAGCCAGCGCCCCTAATTGCATATCACTCAGCGATTTAAGATACAGGCGCTGCATGGACAGCAAATCAGGACTGTTAAGCTGAACCAGTACCTCACCTTTTTTAATATTATCGCCGACTGCCGCCTTTAAGGTAATGATAACGCCGGCTTGGGACGCACTAACCACATATTCGTTGGTTGGGGGAACCACCACTTTGGCAGGTGCCGTTAATACCGGGATTTGTTTGACAGACTCTAGTTTACCCAAGGTAATGCCTAAATTATTGACATTATCCTGCGATAGCTTAATCGTATTTTCAGCGCATACCGGTGGGCAAAGCAGCGTCGCCGCTGTAAAACTTGACAACAGTAAAAATTGATATAAATTCATGGCATAACTCCTACTGCCTGATTATAAAGTGCCTTATCCCGCTGTAACATGACCGTACGTTCCTTGGCATAGAGAATGGCTTGTTGGGTTCGGGACTGGATTTTTAACAAATCCAGCAAATGGATTTCACCCACCGAAAAAGCCAGCTGAGTCATGGTCAACAATTCTTCTGACACTTTTTTCTGTTCATTGGCCGTGCCCAATTCGACTCGATTAACTTCCAGATTATGCTCGGCTTCGTGATGCGCCAATTCCAAATCGCGGTAAAGCTGTTCACGCTCTGCAATTAAGCGGTTTAATTCAACATTGACTGCCGCAATGTGTGGCTGTATGTGTGCGCTACCGCCAAAAGGAATGCTAACGCCGACATTAAAAAATTCAGCATGGTTACTGCGCGGATCATAACCCTCATCGCTTAAGATACCGGCGATAACATTGCTTTGACCTGACCCTATTGATTTAATGGCATTAATCTGAGCTTGCTTACTCTCAATCTGGCTATTAATAGCGACCAAAACGGGATGAGTTTTCTCGATTTCCTTTAAAGCCACCAGATTTTCTTCATAAATACTCGGCACTTTATTCATTTGGGTAACCGAGCTATAACGTTTGCGGACGTGCATTAATTCCGCTTCGGCCATGGTAAATACGGAACGTTTTTGCAATAACTCGGTTTGCGCCAATAATTCATCCGCGCGAGGTAAATCCCCTAATTCAACACGACGCTTAATAGTCTCCAATAATTTCTCATAAATACCCAGCTCCGCTTGCGCTTGTTCATAACGAATTTTTGCCAGCGACATATTCCACAAAGCGATCCTAACCAAACCGGCAACCCGTAATTTAACACCTACGGCTTGTGATTCGGCACTGCTTTCGGCCTGATTGGCCAGCTTATGTTCTGCGTCACGCTGGCCTATATTCCAGAGCGGCACCTGCACATTACCGGTTGCATAATTCAGTTTAAAAGTGGATATTGACTGATAGCCGACCATGGCTTGTGATGAACCGGCAACCCAACTTTTACTGCGCTCCGAAATGGCAGCTGCTTCTTCTTCCAAAGCGGTAAGCCAGGCGGTATCCGGGTATTTTTGCATGGTTAAATCAACCAGCTTGGATAGCGTCAACGAGGCATCAATGACAATAGGATCAAGATGATCAACAGCCTGTATTGAAGTATCGCGTTCCCAGGTCGGGTCCTGAGAATAAGCCGGATTTGAAACAAGCAGTAGCATTGCCAAAGAAAAGAGAACATGACCCGGCCGGAGCCTGGGCACACGTTTTCCGGAAAGGTTCAAAGAAAACATAAGGTAAGCTCAATGCGGTTAACACCGCGTTATGGATAAGTATCTTTTTAAAAAGACGGGGCAATCGCGTCCCTGGATAACGAAGGAAAATTTATTGCGCAGGCGGAGCACGCAGTGGGGGTGATGGTATCAATAAACAGTAAACCAACTGCTGAGACTGTGGCAAAAAATGAGTATCAAACCGTAAGTCTGCATTATTAAAAAAAAACGCCTGTTGGGGTAGATAATAATGGCTGGCTGAATCGCCCTGCTGATTGATTTGGCTTTGCTTAACGCCACTATCAACAGCGACAATCATACCCTCCACCGCGTTGTTGTATGACAACATTTTCAGTTGGTCTGGTGGCGTGTTATGTTCTGCGCTAAAGTACTCAAGACCTGGAACATGCAAACCCGGCATTGAACCCGATCCACCCGCATGGGCATGTACCAACGGCGCAATGAATTGCAACAGCGTCAGAAAAACAACCAGATATTTGCTTAGTGTTGAAAACATGCGGACAATGCTATATTAATAAGTGACAATTAACAACCTGATGACTAAAGTTAGCGGTTGATTATAAGCGCAAATGTTAATTGAACCTGAAAAACTTGCTTAAAGCAGATTTTCATAGCCCCGAAAAGGGGATGAAATCGATAGTCTGCATAACTTTACACCTTAATTTAACCCGGTGATTGTATGAATAAATATACCAGTCTTATTGCTTTCTGTTTAATCGCTATATCGTTAAGCTTGGGCGGCATGTCAGATGCGGATGCCAAACGTTTTGGTGGCGGCGGTTCTTTTGGCGGACGCTCATCTTACAGTGCTCCCTATAAACGCTCGGCAATACCGCCAAGTCGTTCTGCCAGCCAACAACAAGCGACCGCTCAAAACCAGACCGCCAGACAAGGCATGGCCAATCGCGGCGGCTTAATGGGCATGTTGGGTGGTTTGGCTTTGGGGGGATTATTAGGTTCGCTGTTCTTTGGCGGCGCTTTTGAAAATTTTAACCTGATGGATATTCTTGTGTTGGGCGGAGTGGCTTTTTTACTGTATAAACTATTTGCCGCCAAAGCACGCGCCACACAACGACCTGCTTACAACCGCACGGCACATAATGAGTCCGAAACGCAACCGGCTCACAGCACTCCGGCCGGTTTTAATACCGATTTGTTATTCAATAAAGATAAAAAATCGTCAGC
>CAIQND010000141.1 GCA_903873045.1 uncultured Methylococcaceae bacterium
CCCGTTAAAAGGGATGAATAACCCATTAGCAGCATAGTTTATGAGTTATTTTTAAAGCAGACTCATCTGGAAATTTAAAATTTTCCGGATAACAGTAGAATTGCTTCCAGCCCTGACTTGTTGTCGGACAGCCTCCTAGGTGTTGACACAACAGATAGTAACTATCCCTGTCTTCTCTGAGGATTAACAGTGGCAACAATTGATTAACCAACTCCCTTCTGCTCATGCACAGCAGGTTAGCAATGGCGAAGTTGGCTTGCAGGATCACCCCCTTCTCGCTTAAGGTACAATAGCCCACCGGTGCCAATTCATAAAGGTCAAAATAACGCGCCTCCGCTTTTGCCAATTTCTCTTGAGATCGTCGCAACTCATCGTTTTGTATCTCCAGTTCTATCTGATGTACATGCAGACTCTCTTCAACCTGTTTACGCTGGATCCCATCTATGCGAAGCTCCTCGATGCGTTGCGCAATTTCAGTATAAAGCGCAACAACGCCGGAATCCGTCAAGGTCAGCACATCCATTACGCGCCACAGTAGGCGCGTCTGTTCCTCGTCACGCTGGCGAAGTAATTCACGGGCATCGAGCAGTTCCTGGTTTAGTCGTTGAATTTGCGTCCATGGCGATTCAGCGGAGGTAATGTCTGCGCTCATTCCATCACCCTCCGTAAGTCCACCTTGGCGACCACCACGGTGCTGTCGTCGCGCAGCCGCCGATGATCGCGGAACAGCACCCCGGCGATCAAAGCAGGGTGCTTCTGCGCCAAGCCCGGATAATCATCCAGCAACCAACGCGTCGCTACACCGTCCGAATGCAGCACAAGCAAACTGCTCTCCGTCCAGGGATAGCTAAACTCCTGTATTGTTCGCGCTTCAATCCCGGCGGTGCCGTTGTGGGATACCAGATTACGGGCGGCTCCCCCGTCGAGAATCAGCCCGGTGATATTACCCACGCCTGAGTAGCGAATAACGCCCTTTCCCGGAACGACCTCAGCTGCCACGACGACGGCTCCCCGCGTGCCGCGCAAGCCGGCGTGAATAAGGTGCAGTAACTCTGCCGGGTGGCGCGGGGTTTGTTCTAAAAAAATGGCGACCGCCTGGTTGGCCGCTTCAGCAGCATCCGGACCATGTCCCAAGCCGTCCGCCAGCATAAAAAAAGTGCTATCACCGTCCACCTTCATAGCCCACGCATCGCCACAGGCCTGCTCACCGAAAACAGGCAGACACACAGCACCCACGGCCAGCGAGGACAGGAGCTGCACGTTTTCCCAGAGGCGACTGAATACGACAGTGCCTTTGCCGGGCGCAGAAAAAATATCGAAAACTGACGACAGTCGGCGAATGACACCCAAACTGGTGCCAAAACCGCCAAAGTCTGAAGAACCATCACGCAGGCTTTTACCTATATTGGCAATGCCGGGACCGCAGTCGAGGGAGAGAATATCAAGGCCGGTTAGACCGTCTTCATTAATCGAGCGAAAAATCAGATCGCCGCCAGCACCAGCCGTGTACTTAACAAGATTGGTGGCGAGCTCGGTCACAAACAGAGCGGCCTGGCCGGTACGTAAGTCATCAAAGCCCAAGTCACTAGAAAGAGCAATAACCAACCGTCTAGCTTGGCTGACATGACTTAAGTTTTCCACTCGGATATGCCGGGAAAATAGGAGGCGAGAACGAGAGGCCGCAGTCATATTCATGGATAGTTTAATGCCACTTGGTGATGGTCACGCGCGTACCCTTGCCGATCTCAGACCAAATATCGAAGTCATTCACCAGCCGCTTTGATCCGCCCAAGCCCAGACCCACGCCCGTGGTGTCTGGCGAACCCGCAAAATATCTTCATCGGTGCGCAGCGGCATTTGCGCTCAACTCTTGGCGCAGGCGGGTAAAAAGCGGTTGCTTGAGCGAGAACACCACGGTTGCCGTTTCCGAAGGAGAGAAGCCCTGCAATGCGCGGCTGCGGGAGACACCGG
>CAIQND010000142.1 GCA_903873045.1 uncultured Methylococcaceae bacterium
ATTGTGCGTGGCAAATATGCAAATCGAATTAAAACGGAAACTAATGTTGTCCTCCTTGAGCCAGATATTGCCCAAGCTTTCCCAAACGATGAGGCGGTGAACAAAGCCCTTCGGTATTTGCTGGAGGTCGCTGAAGCATCAACTCGCCTAACCGGTCGCGGGTATGGTCAAACTTAATACGGGTGAATTAATCGCTGAGGTCGCGATTGAGGTCGTAGGTTGGGCAACAGTCTTATCGTTGCCCAACACATCAAACCGGTAAATCATTGGCATACAGATTAGAGGAAGCGCTATGACCACCATTACATTCGATACTTTGAATTTTGTACAGCGTCTGGAATCAACGGGAATTCAGCGAGGAACAAGCAGAAATTATTATGCGCGTTATTACTGATACCCAAGAAACACTGCTAAGCAACCAATCGCTAGATCATCGTCTATCTCAAACAGAATTACGCCTGGATGCAAGCTTTGCACAAGTTGACTCTCATCTTATTCAGGTTGAGCAACGCTTAATCATTAAGCTGGGCGGACTTATAGCGGTATCAGTTGGCATAGTGGCTGCACTGGTGAAGCTGTTATAAAGGATTGGTGGCGATTTTATTAAAGCTATTTCACCACGAACGACTGCATGGATGCAGGAGGTACAGCACCAACAGCAGGCTCCTTAAGAGACGCAGGAGCAGTTGCCGAGACACGAAGAACACGAAGTTTTTTGATTAGAATATTATTAGAGTCATTGGTTGGGTTAGGCGATAGTCGTAACCCAACGCATTAAACCAATAAATGTTGAGTTACGCTATCGCTAACCGGATCTACGGTATCTTTACGTGATCACAAAGAAGATTTGGAGAGATTAAATGAAATTCAGTGTAACAATAGACCGTGACGAGGATGGTATTTGGGTCACCGAATGTCCTGCTATCCCGGGTTGCGTCAGTCAAGGTAAGACTAAAGATGAAGCTCTGGTAAACATTCATGATGCAATTTATCAATGCCTACAGGTTCGCGCTGAGCGAGGTATGCCTTTAACTATTGAGACTCGGCAAATCGAGGTAGCCGCTTAATGCCTCCTTCGATTCCAATTCTCAAGGGACGCGATGTTGTTCGCGTGTTCGAATCACTGGGATGGCAAGTTGTGCGGCAAAATGGAAGCCATATTATTATGATTAAGGAAGGAGAAATAGCCACTTTGTCTATTCCCGATCATCGGGAAGTTGCAAGAGGCACCTTACGAAACCTAATTCGCCTGGCTGGTTTGACGATAGCTGAGTTTGTAGCAGCGGTGTAAAGCGTATTCATAGCTTGATATACGGAAACCAGTCGGAGACCCTCCAACCCCAACCGGACGTTTGAAGGCCTCAACACAAAAAAAGTGAACAGCAATAAGGAAACATCCCGTTGGGATGAAGCCAAAGATTGGGAAGGGGTCGGCATCCCCTCCTCAATCCGCGCCCGATAAAGCAACGTCGCTTCGCTTGTTGCGGGGGCGCTCCTTTCGGCCTAAAGGCCGAGGTCTTAAACCAGCAAAGAAGATTGATAACAGGAACTGATATTGCAAAATCACATTACCAGCACAACCCTGTAGTACCTATCCAGCGACCACCCAAAAAATAAGACACGAAGCCTTATCAAGACTTGCACCCTATCTACCAGAACGTTTGGCAGCCACCTATTAAATCCTGAAGCCACACGCATGTACTTTATTCAAGTTCGTTCTCTAATTGTCATTTTTATCTTTACGTTAATAAGCGGTTGCGCGGGCTATCCTGCCTCGTATGGAAGCTATGGCTATAGAAATTATCCGGTGTACCAACCTTATTATGGTGCTCGCTATCCTGCACCTGCATTCTATGGAAATTATAGACAGGACAATTACCGGGGGCATCAGCCTTACCGTGAACATCGGGAGGAATATCGCGAAGGCCACTATAATCAGGGAAACAGAGGCTATGGCCAGTATCGGTAACATTACGATCGTCATTGATTGTATGGCATTTTAAATCGTAGGGTGTATAAGCCCAGCGTCATACACCATAAAAAAGGACAAAAAATGCCGCTGTGATTCGCTTACATCTCTACACAGAACAGCGGCGCTTTGAGTTACTTTGGGTAAACTGATCGCTAAAAGAAAGACTTTAGGATTCGATAATAATTATAACTTGCCGCTGATTAATGCAGATTGCAAAGCATCCGTAACAGAACCGCCACCATTACTTTGAACATACTGTACAACGAGCGGTACAAATTTTTGCATCATGTCAGGTGACAGGCCAAGTTGCTGAAAAGAACTCACTAAGCCGATCAAATTTCCGGCAGCTCCACCTGAATTACCGATCAAGCGTTGTAAGCCACCTGCTATACCGCCTAAACTACCACCGTTGACTGCTTTTATAACAGGTGCGGCAGCTAATAAGCCTTGCATGTTGGGAACTGAATGACTCAGTTCTGAAAAAGCCGTTCCAGGCATTTTAGATTTCGCTAATTGGAATATCGCCCCGGCTCCTCCTTCTGCTTGCGACTGCGTCACGCCTAATTGCTGCATTAATGACCCTGTCAAATCCTTTCCAGTAGTGGCGCTCGGGACGGTTACTGTCTTAGGCTGTCCTGCATGCAAAGTTTCTACTGCGCCCGCAATATCACTTAAACCAAAGGCATAAACATCATTAGCCAGCAACAGTAAGATACCTAATGAAGAACACACGCTTAATAATTTAACTATTTTCATAACATAAACACCGTAATAAAAAAATAAATTGCTCCTGAGTTGGATATAGAGCTTAACAGTTTTTAGCTCATAGTTATAAAATTTAGCGTGTACCAAATTATAAGTGAGTAGGTTTAAGCTTGGCTATTAACAGCAAAGGGATGTTTAGCTGTAGATTTTTCTGCAATCACTTCATTTGCAGTTGGTGAGCCGGCAATAGCACGTTTTAGCGCTTCTTTAGTGGCTTGGTAATTAAATTTTTCAATTAAGGCATCGTCTTCAGCTTGCCAATGAATGAATACACCCACACAAATAAATAAATCATCGGCTTCATCAGCAGGGATTGTACCGTCTTCTACACAATCAGCAACCGCCATAGCAACACCGCGTTGCGCCGGGCCAAACATTTGTAGCGCTTGTTTAGAACCTTTAATCGTTACTTTGTTAAATAAAATAGTCGCTGGCTTAACCATCAGATTGGGGGCAATAACAGCTAATAACGTAGTAAAGCCTTTTTTATTATTGGTTAATGCATTGGCAAATGCATGTTCAGCAACTGATCCTCTAGGTCCAAGTATCAAATCAATATGGGCAATTTCATTGCCTTCGCCGACTAATGATTCACCAATATATAATTTATTAATTAATGCTCTGTTTGTATATTCACCAGTACAAAAAAAGTTGTGTATGTAATCTGATAGTGCCATTATTTAAATCCTGTTATTTTGTTTTTAAAGTCAAAGTTAAGCGTTTATGCTTTTGCAAGCTATTATAAAGCTAATTTCATGCCAAAAATATAAAATTAAAAAATCATTTAAATTCAATAGGTCATGCTTGTAAAAATTGTGACTGAACCTTTTTTAGATACCAATAAAGGTTCAATACAACCAATTTTCAGTTTTCGGGTAAGAACTGTCGTTGTCATACACAACACAATCAAATTCTGATTAACAGGGTACGCGATAGGATTTTTCGGCATTGCCAGCAAAGGCATTGCGATTGCCAGAACGTTTACCAGCGCTGCCAAACCAAGATAGCAAACCTACCAAAACGAAGGCGTGACAGAGCAATCCTGTTACCCACGTTTTATTTGTATGGCATCATTTAATCTTAACCCTGCTTTTTCACTGCATTAAAATAAATGGTTGCACCAATAACAGCGGCAGGTGCGACGATGATATTTAACACGGGAATAGTCAAACCCATTGCAGCAACGCCACCAAAACTTAAGGCGCCCAAGCGTATGCTTTTAACCAGTTGTTTCTGTTCCAAAAACAACACACCTTCATTTTCCAAGGGATAGGCCATATATTCCAATGCCATACCCCACGCGCCGAATAACGCCCACAGGAAAGGTGCCAGTACGTTAATGCCGGGAATAAAGGATAAAATCAATAACGGCAAAGCTCTGCTTAACAAATAACCGGCACGCTTCGCTTCTGCCAGCATAACCTTGGCTAATGGCTGTTCAGCCGTTGCACTGGTTTGTCCGTTAATAAGCGCCAAGGTTTTGGCGGATAATTTACCGTAAAAAGGCGCGGCCAGCAAATTAGCCAATACCGTAAAGGTAAAAAAACCAGCGATAATAAAGCTGATAAAAAATAACGGCCATAACACCCAGCTTAACCAGTGCAGCCAACTCGGAATAAACTGGTTAATCAAATCAGAAATATAGTGATAACCCAGCAGCAAAGCGGCGCTATACAACACGATATTAATTAAAATCGGGATAAGGATAAATGCGCGTAATGCCTTACTGGTCAATAACGTCAGACCTTTAAATAAATAACCCACTGCCAAAGCCGGATTGTTGCCTTTCTTGTCAAATAACATCTTTTAACTCTCTCATGCTTTGTTCAGTTGGATTTAATACCACGCCACGCTCGGTTACAATCGCTGAAATCAATTCAGCCGGGGTTACGTCAAATACCGGATTCCAGGCACTGACTAACGACCCTTCTTTATTATAACAAGCCGACAATAATTCATTTTGATCACGTTGCTCAATGTCTATCTGATCGCCATTTTCAATCGTCCAATCCAGGGTCGTGGTCGGCGCTACGACCATAAATTTAACACCATGCTGTTTAGCCAGCACAGCCAACGAATAGGTGCCTATTTTATTGGCAGTATCACCATTGGCGGCAATCCGGTCGGCACCGACAATAACCCAATCAATGGCACCTGATTTCATTAGCCATGCCGCCGCCGAATCCGCCAGTAAGGTCACCTGAATTTCGTCTTGTGCCAACTCCCAAACGGTTAACCTTGCGCCCTGTAACCAGGGCCGGGTTTCTCCGGCATAGACATTTAACGACTGTCTTTGGGTTGCACTGCGAATAACACCCAGCGCAGTCCCATAACCACCGGTAGCCAACGCGCCGGTATTACAATGCGTCATAACGCCTTTAACGCCCGTTAAAAGATCAGCACCCAACTCGCCTATGGTCATGTTGGCGACAATATCATCCGCATGGATTTTCTCGGCACAGGCAATAAAGGCCGCTTGAGGATTCGTTAACGGCTGCTCCAACAAGGTCTTCATTTGCTCCAACGCCCAAAACAAATTGACTGCGGTAGGTCTGGACTTTGCCAACATGACAATATCATCGGCTACTTTTTGCTGCCAGTTTGCAGGCGCGTCTACACAATGCTGAATGACAGAAAGCGCGACCCCATAAGCGGCGGCTATGCCAATTGCCGGAGCGCCACGTACCCGCATTGTGGCAATGGCTTCGGTCACGCCGGCGGCATCGTTATAATCATCATAAACCAATGTTTCCGGGAGTTGCCGCTGATCCAGCACTTTTAATGAAGTGCCCGTCCATTGCAGGGCTTGTACAGATTTTTTAGTTTGCAGAGTCATTATTTAATAAAACCTAAGGGTAAAAAGTTATAATTTGGTTACTGGACATTATAATCGGTTGCTGATGCCAACCCGTCAATTGTAATTGATGGTGTCAGCTTACATTTAGGCCAAGCCCACCACCTACAGGAACAACTCATGATAGTCGACACCCTTATCCATGCTCGCTGGATTATACCCGTTGAACCGGAATCCGTAACCTACGAACACCATAGTTTGGTGATTGATAGTGGCAAAATCATTGATTTATTACCAACGGAGCTTGCCAAACAAAAATATCAGGGCAAGACCACCGAAAATCTGGAAAATCATGCCTTACTACCGGGCTTAATTAATTGCCATACCCATGCGGCGATGACGTTAATGCGCGGTATTGCTGATGATTTGCCGCTGATGGATTGGCTGCAAAACCATATCTGGCCGCTGGAACACCAATGGATGAGTGAAGCGTTTGTCAGAGACGGCTCCGATTTGGCGATTGCCGAGATGATTTTGGGCGGAACCACCTGCTTTAACGATATGTATTTTTTTCCTGATGTCACCGTAGCGCAAGCGATACACCACGGCATACGTGCCACCGTTGGCATGATTGTAATTGATTTTCCTTCGGTCTGGGCACAAAACGCCGATGAATATATTGAAAAGGGCTTGGCGCTGCATGAGCAACTGCGTCTTTCCGACCTGTGTACGACCGCCTTTGCTCCCCACGCACCTTACACGGTATCAGATGAGCCTTTGCAAAAAATCAAAACGCTGGCTGATGAACTGGAATTGCCGATACATATCCATCTTCACGAAACGGTACATGAAGTCGAGCAGGCACAGGCACAATTCGGACAACGGCCACTGCAACGATTGCAGGAATTGGGCTTGGTCAATCCCTCCTTGATAGCCGTACACATGACCCAGTTAACCGATGAAGAAATCAGTCTGTTTGCAGAATCGGGCGCTCATATCGTACATTGCCCTGAGTCCAATTTAAAACTCGCCAGCGGCTTTTGCCAGCTTGCCAAGTGCCTTGCCGCCGGTATCAATGTGGCCTTGGGTACGGATGGTGCCGCCAGCAACAATGACCTGGATATGTTTGGAGAAATGCGCACAGCGGCTTTACTAGGCAAAGCGGTTGCCGCCGATGCCAGTGCCGTTCCCGCCATGACGGCGTTACGCATGGCAACTATTAATGGTGCCAAAGCCTTGGGGCTTGATGCCATTTGTGGCTCGCTTAGCATCGGTAAAGCTGCGGATGTGATTGCCATTGATTTAAACCATCTGGAAACCCAGCCGTTATATTGTCCGGTTTCGCAAATTGTTTATGCCGCCAGTCGGCAACAAGTCACCGATGTTTGGGTCGCCGGTAGACGCTTGTTAAAACAACGCCAGCTAACCACCATTAACAGTGATGATTTAAAAGCAAAAATAGCCGTGTGGCAACAACGTTTATCGACTTGATTTTTGGATTTTGAAAGGCGTAACTATCGGACAGACTTTGCTCATAGAACACGGATGACAACGATTGGACGGATTTCAACGGATTTTATTTTTAGCTGTAGATGGAGCATGGGCTTTTCGTGCCCGATAATGAGGTATGTTGAATGCCGAAATGTCGGGCGACTGAATCAAACTAAGTTTTCCATGGATTTATAACAGTTACACCTGCCGCTTCATAAGGCGCAGTATCTCGTGATGCTACAATGAAATTTCTGGAAGCGGCAATTGCGGCGATATAACCGTCAGGGGTAGGAAATCCTCGTCCGTTAGTTTTAGCAATCACAGCTAGCTCTGCATATCTCCGAGCGGCATCAATATCAAATGGCAACACACGCCCTCTAAATAACATCATCAAACCGTCAAGAGCCAATGCCAACATATCCTTGCGTTTACCATTTGGAAGAGCCGCAATACCAAATAGCAACTCAGCTAGCGTAACGCTTGATAGATATAATGTTTCTGCAGCTTGCTCGTTTAACCATGCACGAACGAGTGGATGCGGTTCTGGTTTCATCGCCTCTGAAACAATATTGGTATCGAGAACGATCACTCAAATCTCAGCGGTTGCGCTGGTGAATTGTCTTTTAGTTGATCAAAAACTTCAAAATCCTCATTGGTCAAGCCGATCTTATGACCCAATTCGGCTAAAGCTTCGCCTATACGAACCCGAGATTCGGGCTTAACTGCCATTTTCAGTATCTCTCGGACTTCAGCTTCTGTGCTATGCCCATGTTGGACTGCTTGTGCGCGTAATGCACGATGGACATCATCCGGTAAGTTGCGTACTGTTAACATTGCCATTTTATCACCCGTCATAAATATATTGTGTGCATGCAGTATGCCTAATTGTATTCAATTCAACAAGAGCTTTATTGACTCAATAACCAGCAGCAATATTCCATACTATCTTTAAAAATAAGCAGAACGGTGAGATTTGAATATAACTTTGCTCTGCCCCCGGTTACTCCAAATCATTACCACATTATAGCTTCGAGATGTCGGGCACGAAAAGCATGTGTCCGACTACCCGACTGTTATCCGTTTTACACCAAGAACTCAAGCAATACCTCTGGATGTTTGGCGACGATTTTTAGCAACGTTTCAGCTGCACCGGAGGGATGACGGCGACCCTGCTCCCACTGCTGTAAAGTACGAGATGAAATGTGTAATGCTTTTGCAAACTGAGTTTGGGACAAGCCGCATTTTACTCGCGTGGTAACTATTTCATTAGGCTCAATGGCATAAGTTGCACCGTGGTGACCTGATTTAACATCCCGAATGGCGGCAAGCAGTTCCTCGCCAATGTTCCGCTTGGCATCCCGTTCCAACAGTTCTGTTTCGTTAATGGACATGTCCCATTTCCTCGGCAATTTGTTTAAGTAGATGGTCTGGAATATTCTACTCGTTCCCAAGCTCCAGCTTGGGAATGCAGACTTGGAAGCTCCAGCTTCCAGTGTCGCGAAGCTGGAGCTTCGGCTTCTCGGTTCCCAAGCTGAAGCTTGGGGATTTTTCTTGGCCTATGCTAGGCTAAACTGAACTAACTGAACTAACTGAACTAACTGGATTTAATTGGATTTATTATGCAGACGTTCAATATTCACGAAGCCAAAACCCAACTGTCTCGATTGATAGAGCAAGCAGTAAAAGGCGAATCTTTTATCATCGCCAAAGCTGGAAAGCCTCTGGTTAAAATAGTTCGGCTTGATGCTCCATCGGCTGGACAAATCAGAAGATTAGGTTTTATGGAGGGGCAGATCACTGTTCCTGATGATTTCGATAGCATGGTTATA
>CAIQND010000143.1 GCA_903873045.1 uncultured Methylococcaceae bacterium
CAACTTAACACGGGACAGACCTGACAGGTTTTATAAACCTGTCAGGTCTAACTCCAGTATTTTATAATGGCTAAAGTGGGTAGCCGACAGGATCACCACGAACGGCTTAATTTTAAATTGTCCCGCCTTACGTGGATAGCCGTAATCAGGAAGCACGAATGAGTTTTTGTGGTTATTTTGAGAAAAAACTGAGTCGTTACCACTCAATCTTCAAGCTTTTATTGGTCTCAGTTCGCTAGTTCAAAACTATGCACTTTCAGTGCAAGGCTTTAGCATTATAATTTTCAAATGCTCGCGTAGCGACACATTGCAGTTTAACTAGAACGACTTTCAGCCGTTCGTAAAACAACCTATGGACTTTCAGACCATAGTGGTTGAGTTGTTGATTCCAGTAGACAACCTATAGCAATCAATAGACGTAGGCCGAAATAAGACCACCCAAGCGTAGCGCGTGCTGGCGTTTCCGGCGCTCTCGTTGAGCTATCCACGTAAGGCAGGACAGCTTAAAGTTAAGCCTTACGGCTTGTCCCGACTTACATGGGTAGGCGCTTGTATCAAAACGCTCTTTGTAAAAGGGGGATTAGGGGATTTTTCAAATTAAAGTTGCTCAAGTTATTTCGTGCTCGTTCCTTAGGAAACTCGCAATAAATAACACCCGCCAAGTTCGCAATGCTACTGTTTAGCCGGTAGGTTGGGTTAGGCGATAGCCGTAACCCAACACATTGAATGTGTAGTTTATTTATTGCAAGTTACGTATCCACTTTAAATCCCAGGGTAAAACTTGGTATGTAAAAAATAATATACTTTAAAATTAACTACTTAATTATTGCTAGCATTCAATTTATCCGGCTTTTTAAAGTAGATACCGAGTTACCTTAGTATCGGATTAAATCATGAAATGAATCCATCGTCCGTAAAGCCAATCCAAATTAGCTCGATACCTCAATAAAGCCATGCGTGCCGCGCTTGGATTTTACGGCCAACCAGTTTTTTAATTGCTTTATTTCTTCGGTTTCTTCTAACTCATCCAGGCTTTGTTTGTTTTTTAACAGGCGAAATGCCGCAGAAAGTGCGTTATAACGCTCACCGGTAATACCTGCTCGTCTTAAACCTACGGTATTCAAGTGATAATGTTTGGCGGGTCGTCCGCCTATCAGCATAAACGGAATAACATCCATATTAAGGCCGGTTGTGCCCTGTACTATCGCAAAAGAACCAATCCGGCAAAACTGATGTGCAACTACAGCCCCGCCCATAAATACATTATTACCCACTTCAACGTGCCCGCCAATCGCAACATTGTTGGCAAATATTGTGTTGCTTCCAATTTTACAATCATGGGCAACATGACTGTTGTTCATAAAAAAACACCCCGAATCGATACGCGTCTCACCGTTTTCTTTTGAAGATCTATGCGCTGTAAAGCCTTCCCTAAAAACGTTATTATCGCCAATGATCAACCAAGAGTCTGTTTCGGCCTTAAAACTGGTATCTTGAGGCAAGCCACCCAAGACTGCGTGAGGATGTAAAATATTGCCCGCGCCCATTTTTACATGTCCGTGTAGCACTGCATGAGCGCCAACCTGGCAGCTAGCTCCCATCTTCGCTCCGCTTTCAATAACGGCAAAAGGGCCAACGGTAACATCGTCTCCCAGAACAGCATCAGGCGCTATGAAAGCAGTCGGGTGAATATTTTGAGCCATATAGTAACTATCCTCTGGGATGATATTTTGAATGTAATTCTTTTAAGCGTTCGCGGGCAATGTGTGTATAAATTTGTGTGGTCGATAAATCAGCATGACCCAATAATAATTGCACAACGCGCAAATCCGCACCGTGATTTAACAAATGCGTCGCAAAAGCATGTCGTAAGGTATGCGGCGATAGCTCTTTGTTAATGCCTGCTTTTTTTGCATGGCGTTTGATGATATGCCAAAAAGCTTGTCTTGTCATGCCGTCAGCGCGGTTAGACAGAAACAAATAATCGCATTGTCGCTCACCCAGCATGTTTTTTCTGGCCTGATTCATATAGCCGTCCAACCAGTTCATCGCTTCTTCACCCACCGGTACCAAGCGCTCTTTATTGCCTTTGCCAATAATTCGGACCACGCCTTGTCTGAAACTGATTTGTTCAAATTTTAAACCCACCAGTTCAGAGACCCTAAGTCCGGTTGCATAAAGCATTTCGAGCATGGCTTTATCCCTGAATCCTTGGGCATTGGTTACTTCAGGGGCATTGAGCAATAATTCGACATCCTGTTCAGAAAGCGAAACGGGTAACGAGCGACCAATATGCGGTGATTCTATCAAGGCGGTAGGGTCAATGGTTATCTTGTTTTCGCGGATGTAATAACCATAAAAACGGCGCAGACTGGACAAGATACGCGCCGATGAGCGATTTCCGATGCCGTCTTTATAGCGGCTCGCCAGAAATTTTGATAAATCACCGGTATCGACTTCCAGCATGGATTTATCTGCCAACCATAAGGCAAAAATCCTTAAATCACTGCTGTAAGCAGAAAGGGTATTTTCACTTAAACCCTGCTCTACCCAGACGGCATCAAGAAATTGGTCTATCAAGGCAATCGCTGTCATTGTTTATAGGTTGCCTCAAAGTCCAATAGTTGCGTTTTAATGTCCATAAAATTTCCGTCAGTGTGTCCGCAATAACCGCCTCGACCGGAAACGGATACCACCCGATGGCAAGGAATAATCACGGGATAAGGATTATCCCGGCACGCGTTGCCGACCGCTCGCGCAGACGAGTCTATTTTTTTTGCCAACGCAGAATATGTCATGGTTTCTCCAAAAGGAATTTTACACAGCTCAGTCCACACTTTATGCCGGTAGGCGCTGCCTTGTTTTAACAATTGAATGTTAATATGTTTATTGGGATTAAACCCATACTGCTCAAATAACTGCTGTATTTCGTGGCTCTGTGCGTAAACAGACTCATCAAGCCTCCATTCTACTTTATTAATTACGCCTTGTTGGCTGGTTAAGACTAATTGACCAGCCGGCGTATTAATCTTGATAATGTCTTGTGCGCCTGCACTATTTTCAATCCAATGAATTATAAATGTCATTAAACAATACCTGTCTTATTTTTTGCACGAGTACGATATTAGCCACTCATATCTCTATTCGTTTAATTTTATAGTTTATAATTACGGCAATAAAACCTAACTACCCAATCAATTATGAAAACCACATTAATCGTTAGTGCTATTCAACAACCCTGTAATGAAGACAGGCAGACAAACCTTGATTATTCCATTGCAAAAATATATGAAGCCGCCGCTGCTAATGCCGACTTAGTGGTATTACCGGAACTGCATCTGGGGCCGTATTTTTGTCAGAACGAGGATTATAATAATTTTGACCTAGCTCAAACCATTCCAGGGCCGACGACTGAAATTCTGTCAGCGGTCGCCAAAAAACTAAAAATAGTTATTGTCTCAACGCTCTTCGAAAAAAGGGCACCGGGGCTTTATCATAATACCGCTGTGGTTTTTGATAAGGATGGCAGTATAGCCGGAAAATACAGAAAAATGCACATACCCGACGATCCGGGTTTTTATGAAAAATATTACTTTACCCCAGGTGACTTGGGGTTTACACCCATAGAAACGTCTATTGGTAAATTAGGGGTCTTAATTTGTTGGGATCAATGGTTTCCGGAGGCGGCCAGATTAATGGCTTTAGCCGGTGCAGAAATTTTAATATACCCGACAGCCATCGGTTGGGATCCTCAAGATACCCAGGAAGAGCACCAACACCAAGTGGATGCCTGGATTACTATACAACGCTCTCATGCTGTCGCCAATGGCATTCCGGTTATTTCCTGTAATCGTATCGGCTTTGAGCAAGCGCCCGACTCATCAACAGGTATCAACTTCTGGGGTAATAGCTTTATAGCCGGCCCACAAGGCGAAATAATAACCCAAGCCAATGCTTCAGAAACAAAACTATTAACGGGTACGTTTGATAGTAAACGTATTGAAAAGATCAGACAGATATGGCCTTATTTCCGTGACAGAAGAATTGATGCTTACAGCGACTTA
>CAIQND010000144.1 GCA_903873045.1 uncultured Methylococcaceae bacterium
ACCGGTATCGTAGGCACTTTTTTCGTTAAGGAATATCTGGGCTTGTCCGCCGAATTTCTGGCGACCCTAAGCTTTTGGGTGATGCTGCCTTGGGCGCTAAAGATGCCACTGGGTCATTTGGTGGATTTGCTTTGGCGCTATAAGGCCGGCTTGATTTATCTGGGTGCCGGGTTGATTGCGGCAAGTTTGCTGATCTTGACTAATCTGCTGGCAGATCTTGCTTATATGACCCGTATAATGTCCGCAGAAAGCTGGTATATAGTGGCGTCCTTGTTGGCACCGATTGGGTATGTGATGCAGGATATTGTCGCCGATGCCATGACGGTAGAGGCGGTGCCGCGTTTTGATGCTCAGGGACAGCCTGTTCCACAAGCGCAAATTCTGCTGGCACATACCACGATGCAAACGTTGGGGCGCGTGTCTATTATTGGTGGTACGTTGCTAGTCGCCGCTGCCAATGTTTATTTATTTAGTGGCGTAGCGACGATGAGCGCCGTGGAAAAAACAGCGGTTTATCTTACGGTTTATCACTGGGCATTACTGATTCCATTCATTTCAGTTTTCGGTATTTTTCTGTCGTCCTGGTTACGCTCTCAAGAAGAATGGAAACTTGCTGCTCAAGGCTATGAGTTTGAAGACATCAAGCGTAGATTGGATCGGCCGGTAACGGAATTGCCGGAGATCAATGGGTGGCTATTGGGCGGCGGACTGGGATTTACCATGTTCGCAGCCATTATGGGGCTGACCGATGTGCGTAACAACGAGGAGATCGTCTTTGCCGGATCGTTGTCCATCGTCTTGTTTCTGATGTGGCATTTGACGAAAGAGCTGGCGATTCGTGAAAGAAACCGGTTATTCGGCACGGCATTTGTAATCTTTGCCTTTCGTGCAGTACCCACAACAGGTGCGGGCGAGACGTGGTGGATGATTGACGTGCTTGCTTTTGATCAGCAGTTTTTGTCGCAATTATCCTTGATTTCCAGCGCGTTGACCTTGTTCGGCATGTTTTTGTTTCGGCGCTTTATGGCCGAGCGCTCGATAACTTACATTATCGCCGTGCTTACCATCGCTCTGGCGGTGCTTTACTTACCGAATGTTGCGCTGTTTTATGGGGTTCAGGAATGGACGCAGGCACATACCGGCGGTGTCGTGGATGCACGCTTTATTGCGCTGATTGACACGGCCTTGGAATCGCCTTTAGGGCAAATCGCCATGATCCCCATGCTGGCCTGGATTGCCAATTCAGCACCAGAACGCCTCAAGGCCACTTATTTTGCGGTGATGGCCGCTTTTGTAAATCTGGCTCTATCGCTTTCACAACTACTCACCAAAGCGCTCAATCAGTCTTTTCTAATCACCCGGGAAGTCAAGGCCGCCTCGGGGGCGGTCACGGTGTCAGCTGATTACAGCCAATTGGGCGGACTTTTGATCACCGTGATGTTATTGAGTTTAGCTTTACCGATGCTGGCCATCTTTATTGCCAAGCGTAGTTTTCTGGCTGAACAGCGGTAGGCAAGCTTTTTTATTGTCAGCAAAGCCGGTACACTTTACAATTAAATAAACTTACATTGTTAATTGATTATTCCTCATGCGCCACGCCATTGATCCAAAAATAGATTGCGTCTTTAAAGCCTTGCTGGGTTCAGAAGAAAACCGTAATCTGTTAATTCACTTTTTGAATGCATTTTTGGCGCAAGACCTTATCGAACCCTTGGTTTGGGTTGAGATATTGAACCCGTACAATGATAAAGAATTTCTCACTGACAAGCTGAGTATTGTTGATGTTAAAGCACGGGACAGCCATGACCGGCTTTATCAAATTGAAATCCAATTGACCAGTTACGGTCATTTGCCCGCCCGTATTATTTACAACTGGGCCGACATCTACAGCCAACAACTTAAAAGCGGTCAAGACTATCTTCAACTCAGACCGACTTATTCTATTTGGTTGCTGGCAGAAAACCTGATTAGCGACGATAACGAAACCGTGCATCATTACAAAATGCGTGATGAACAAGGCAACACCTTGACACAACATGGCGGCATTTGGCTGCTGGAACTAAAAAAGTTTAAGGCAAACCGCATTGAAACTGAAGATCAGCGGTGGTTAAAATTCTTTAGAGAAGGCGAGCAACTTAACGATGAAGCGTTGCCTGATTGGATGATTACCCGGGAGATGAAACAAGCCATGAGCACCTTAAGTACCTTTTCAGAAAAAGATCAGCACTATTACCAATATCAAGCCCGGCAAGAATAT
>CAIQND010000145.1 GCA_903873045.1 uncultured Methylococcaceae bacterium
ATCTGGCCTGCCAAAGCCAATTACAACTGCATTGTCCGGCCGCAGTCTTAAGTACCCCGGCTCCAAAAATTCCACAGCTCGATTTTGTTTACATCGGTTTTGATCTCTTATCCAGCCCTGCGGAACGCAACCGGTTTTTTAATATGGCCACCTCGTTTTCTTTACCTGTATCACAGGTTAATGATTTGCGGGATGTTGCCAAGCGCTTGCTGGATGAGTCGGTGACGTTTAAGAAATTTGTAAAGACGGTGCAGTAAAAAGCACCTTTAAAAAAATCCCCCTAAGTTCTCTTTTTTAAAGAGCGGTGGCGATAATTATGCAATTTTAATGCCCCATTAATTAACCTATAGAGAAAGATCATGATTAATTTAACTACAGAACCTAACAGCACTCAATTTTCCCTAAAAAACGCTTATGCCTTGGCGCTGGCTTCCAAATTGGCCTACCAATCGGAGGATCAAATCAGAACCAAACTCCTTGAACAAGGATTTAACACCGAATTTATTAACGAGGCCAGTACCGATACCCAGCTTTTTATTGCTCATAGTGGCAGTGCCATCGTCATCGCTTTTCGCGGTACTGAAAAATTTAAAGACTGGCTTACCAATGCCGGTATTGATTTTAAGGATACCTCGCATGGTCTCGTTCATAAAGGCTTCGACCGGGCTTTGGAGTCCGTTTGGAAGCCAATCACGACAATACTGGGAGACATTCAACAATACGGTCAACCTTTATGGATTACCGGACATAGCTTGGGCGGTGCGCTTGCGGTACTGGCTGCGGCTCGTTTGGCGTTGGATATTGATAAGAGTATTTATAAATCGATCAATGGGTTATATACATTCGGGCAGCCGAGGGTTGGAAATCGTGTCTTTGTAAAAGCCTTGGATGACGAGATTAAATCCCGGTATTTCCGTTTTGTTAACGATAACGACATCGTGCCGCGCGTACCAGATCGACTTAATCAATATCAAGAAGGCGGTAGTATTCGCTTTTTCGATGCGTTGGGAAATTTGCATGAAGACGTTGGTTTTTGGTTTAGTTTTTTGGAAAGAATCAAAGGCAGTTTTGAACAAAAGCGGGATATGATTCCGTCTTTTATCGAGCATCATTTTATCGACAAATACATAGCCAATATTGAAAAGAATCTGAGTCGCTAGAGTCTGTGTTCTGAAAATGGTTTAGCTTTAATATCATCAAGTGTAACCAGAATCTAAGCTGATTAATAATTGGCCATAGGTAACCTATCAATGCGCAATTAATGGGAAAATGAAAATGAAAAATATAGTGTTATGTTCCGATGGAACCGGAAATAAAGGCGGTTATGGAGAAGACACCAATGTTTATAAGACTTACAAGGCTGTCAATGTTTTTGACGTTGATCAATATACGTTTTATGACCAAGGAGTCGGCACCGATAAAAGCGATACGAGCAAGAATAAATTTTGGGTTGCGTTATCCGGAGCCTTTGGTTTTGGTTTTCGTGACAATGTATTGAATCTTTATCAATTTCTGGCGAGGAGTTATGATCCGGGTGACACCATTTATTTGTTTGGCTTTAGTCGGGGTGCTGCCACTGTCCGTGCTTTTGCAGGCTTTATTAATGCTTGTGGATTGGTTGATAAAAAACACGCTGAAATAAATGGTACATTTGAGGGTGATCTATTTCATAAGCTGGTAAAGCAGGCATTTGATGCCTATAGATCCAAGGACAAAAATGTTCAACAAAAATTTAAAAACAAGTATGCACTTCAGGATAAAGATTATGCGCCTAACGGAGATATCAATATTAAATTTATCGGCGTTTGGGACACTGTTTCAGCGTTAGGG
This sequence comes from uncultured Methylococcaceae bacterium, assembly GCA_903873045.1. Lineage (GTDB taxonomy): Bacteria > Pseudomonadota > Gammaproteobacteria > Methylococcales > Methylomonadaceae > Methylobacter_C. Next base: position 1,831 of record CAIQND010000145.1, read on the forward strand.
TTTCCGAAGGATTTTAGTAGTATTTTGCAGGGAATAGGCACTGCGGCAGAAAAAATCGCCAACATGATCCCTTGCTTGGCTCATGATTTTTATGATTATGAACTGAATGACTCTATAGAAAACGCCTATCACGCCTTGTCGATTGATGATGAAAGGCAGACATTTCATCCTTTAGTGTGGGATGAAACAAATTTTAAGGGGTATGTCGAGCAAGTCTGGTTTGCCGGTGTTCATTCCAACGTTGGCGGTGGTTATCCACGAACCGGATTGTCAGATGTTGCTTTACTATGGATGCTGACAAAAGCACAAACCCACGGTCTTCAATTACATTCGGGTTATCTCTCGGCAATTCAGGACGGTGCCAATATTTACGATAAGCTATATGATTCGCGGGATGGTATTGCACTTTATTATCGCTACGGACCTCGCAATCTGGCGGAACTGTGTAAAAATAAAAAAAACCAGCAAAGCAAACTAAAAGGCACTATCGCTATTCACATTACTGCATATAATAAAATTAAAGAGTTGAGCGATGGCTATGCACCGGATGGGATTCCACCTTATTTTGAAGTGGTCGACGGTATTAATCCGAGCAATCCGTTTTATGTTGATGCAGTAGAAAATCAACAAAAACCGGAAAATAAAGGCAAGCCAGCATGGGCGACGCTGGAAGTTGATATGAACAAAATAATCGGGGAAAGAAAAATTTTGTATAGAGTCTTTGTCGAATTAACCATGGCTATTATCCTTGTATCTGGTTATTTTTGGATTAATCAACCTAAATCCGTTGCCGAATTAAATGCTTGCGAAATTAATCGTATCCAAATAATTCAAGAAAATGCTCAAGGCACTGACAAAAATCTCACTATAAAATCTATTCCATTTTTAGCTTATGAGCAAAATGCTGGCGACTTACCTTTGGATACGCCACCTGATTTTTGTATAGCGGCCAATAACAGGCCTCTAAAATGGCTGGCAGATATTATGCAATATTTAACGCCTACCTATTTTGAAAACTTTATTACTTATGTCGTGGAGGTACATACCTCTATATTGATAGGCATGCTTTTAATATTGTTATTTTTGAGTCAACTACGTAAGTCTTTTATCAACAAATTAGATAAAGTATGCAGACAAATGAGTGATTTACTTTTATAGTTATCCTCTTTATGTTTTACATTTGTGGTTTTAGG
>CAIQND010000146.1 GCA_903873045.1 uncultured Methylococcaceae bacterium
CTCTTGTTGGCAGAAGACAGTGCTGTTAATCGTGAAATCGTTTTGGAGCTGCTGCGTAATACGGGTATTGTGGTGGAATTAGCAGAAGATGGTTTGGAAGCTTTCGAGAAGGTTTTAACCAATACCTATGACTTGATTTTAATGGATATTCAGATGCCCCATATGAATGGTTTAGACGCTGCTCGGGCGATACGTGACTTGACGGTGTGGGAAACAAAACCGATCGTGGCGTTTACGGCCAATATCTTTCCCGAGGATCGTCGTGCTTGCACTGACGCGGGAATGAATGACTTTATCGCCAAGCCACTTAATCCGGCTTTGTTTTATAGTACTTTATTAAAATGGCTTCCAGTGTCGGGGATGGCATGAAACCAGGCGGCACGCTTTATTACGATTCAGCATTTAATGCTGTATTGGACTCTATGCAAGAAAAAAGTAGCCAAGCAGCATTGGCAAGTCTGGCAAGAATACCGGGCCTAAATATGATGTATTGCAAGTCATTACTGGGTGGTAATGCCGACAAATATTTGGAGCTGTTAAAGCTTTTTATCCAATCACATGCTAATGACATGACGCTACTGGTCAAGAGTCTGGGCGATGGTGACGACAGCGCAGTTCATCTCCGGGTTCACTCTCTCAAAGGCTCTGCGGCTACTCTGGGGATTGATAACTTGGCCGGAATGGTGCGTCGATTGGAAGAGATGTTGCGGGGTAGTGAGCATGAGTCCGTTAAAAACGATGCTATTTACACCGAAATAAATGCTATTAATTATGAGCTCGTTTTTATTGCTGCTGCGCTGTCACCGACGATCAGTAACTCTTATTATGACAATTTAAAAAGCCAGCTATTAAAATAATGAGAGCTGCTGGCTCTCGACAGTATAGAGCCCTGGATTGATTAAGATACATTAGCACCAGCATATTGAGTGTCTGGTAAGCTAAAAAACGAGATGACACGCTTGGTATTTTTTTTTAACGAATCTAATGCAGATACGAGCCGTTCTTTCAAATCCTCTTTATTTTTCACGGCTTGTTTTCCAATACGGTTATTCTTGATCTCATTCCAAACCTGTTCGTCTAGGTTGAATTCTGGTGCCCACTTTGGTAAAAAGAATACCCTTAGCAGGCTTCGATGAGTCCGCACAAACTCCCGTACTTGTTTAGATTCATGGAATGTTGCGTGATCCACCAATAATATAAGAGGGCGACTCCGATTTGAAATCAATTGTTCCAATTCGATATATCGCTCCCCATTAATCGTACCGTCCTTTATCGAGTAATCCATCTCGCCTTCTACCGGTACCGCTGACAATACGTTGTACCCACCTCTTTGTATGCTCACTTTGACAATGGATGTTTGTCCTCTTAAGCCCCATGTTCTTCCGTGCCGGGTCATAGTGCCCACACCTGCTTCGTCTTTAAATCCAATTTCAGCCCCCCCCCCCCCATTTTATTTGCAAGTCTTTGTATTGTTTGTAATTTATAATTTAAGAAGTGCTCAGTTTCCTGTTCATCCCTTTTCATATCTTGATATTCAGGTTTTTGACAGGTTAAATTTTGCGCTTTAAGATGAAGCCTAACCTTACTTTCACTGACCTCCACATCAAATTCTTGCTTCAATAAATCAGCTAAAATAGAACTTGTCCAAAGTGGTTAAGATCAATGTCTAATTGTGCATAAACTCTAATCTACATGAAGTTTTTTAAGCTAATTTGATATTGAAAGCGGCTAAGGGTTGCGTAACTAAAATCTGTTGGTATAATGGACAACTCTTGAAGTTACCTAAACTTCAGGCGCGTAGCTCAGTTGGTTAGAGCACCACCTTGACATGGTGGGGGTCGTTGGTTCGAGTCCAATCGCGCCTACCAGGCATTAAAGCACTGCAATAGCGGTGCTTTTTTTATTGTAGCAACTAAAGAAATTATAAAGATGCCCGTAATTACACTTCCTGATGGTTCTAGTCGTGAGTTTGACCGCGCTGTTACAGTGATGGAGGTTGCTAAATCCATAGGATCAGGATTAGCCAAGGCAACTTTGGCTGGACGGGTTAATGAGGTTTTGGTTGATGCCAGTACTTTAATTGATCAAGATGCTACCTTACAAATCATAACCGCAAAAGATGAAGCCGGTGTTGATGTCATTCGTCATTCAGCCGCACATCTGTTGGCGCAGGCTGTTAAACAGTTATTTCCCGATGCACAAGTGACTATTGGTCCGGTTATCGAAAATGGCTTTTTTTATGATTTTGCTTACCAAAGAGCCTTTACACCGGATGATCTGACGGCGATTGAAGCAAAAATGCAGCAGTTGGTCGCTGAAGATCATGCGATTAGCCGTACCGTATTAAGCAGGGATGAAGCGGTAAAGTTTTTCATGGAACAGGGCGAAAGCTATAAGGCAGAACTTATCGAATCCATACCGGCGGATCAGGAATTATCCCTTTATCAGCAAGGTGGCTTTACTGATCTTTGTCGTGGACCACATGTGCCCAGTACCGGCAAATTAAGCAGCTTTAAATTGATGAAGATTGCTGGCGCTTATTGGCGTGGCAACTCTGACAATGAAATGTTGCAGCGTATATACGGCACAGCATGGGCCGATAAAAAAGAATTACAAGCTTATTTGCATCGTTTGGAAGAAGCTGAAAAGCGTGATCACCGTAAGCTGGCCAAGACACTGGATTTTTTTCATACCCAGGAAGAAGCGCCGGGCATGGTATTTTGGCACGAGAAAGGCTGGGTTATTTATCAACAAATCGAACAGTTTATCCGTGAAAAGTTACGTGTAAATGGTTATGCTGAAGTTAAAACGCCGCAACTGGTAGATAAATCGCTTTGGGAAAAATCAGGCCATTGGGATAAGTTTGGTGCCATGATTTTTACCACGCATTCGGAAAATCGTGATTACGCGATTAAGCCAATGAATTGTCCCTGCCATGTTCAAATTTACAATCAGGGCATTAAAAGTTATCGCGATTTGCCAATTCGTATCGCAGAATTTGGTTCTTGTCACCGTAACGAGCCATCAGGTACGCTACATGGCTTGATGAGAGTCAGAAATTTTGTACAAGATGATGCGCATATCTTTTGTACGGAAAGTCAAATTCAGGATGAGGTGTCGACTTTTATTGATATGCTGTTCTCGGTTTATAAAGACTTTGGCTTTGAAGAAGTCATTATGAAATTATCAACACGTCCTGAAAACAGGGTGGGTGATGATGCAGTCTGGGACAAAGCCGAGAATGCACTGGAATTGGCGCTTAATAACAAAGGCTTGAAATGGGATTTGCAGCCGGGTGAGGGTGCTTTTTATGGTCCCAAGATTGAATTTTCGCTTAAAGATTGTATCGGTCGTGTCTGGCAATGTGGCACCATTCAGGTCGATTTTTCCATGCCGGGACGGTTGGGCGCAACCTATATTGCCGAAGATGGATCAAAACAAGTCCCTGTTATGCTCCATAGAGCCATACTCGGTTCTCTTGAACGATTTATCGGGATTTTAATCGAGCAATACGCCGGAACCTTCCCTGTTTGGCTGGCTCCCGTCCAAGTGGTCGTGCTGGATATTGCTGAACGCCATGCTGAATATGCTTCTCAAATCATGAAATATTTAGAGCAAGAAGGCGTTAGAATAAAAATAGACTTGAGAAATGAGAAGATCGGGTTTAAAATTCGTGAGCATTCAATGCAGCGGGTACCGTATCTTGTAATTATTGGTGATAAAGAACTACAAGATCAAAATATTACGGTACGCACGCAAAAAGGTGAAGATTTAGGTAGTCTGTCAATCAGTGAATTTGCCGAACGGTTAAAACAAGAGATTGCGGACAGAAAATAATAGTATTTTTGGAGGATTAGGGTATCGCTGCTAAAAAAGATGAAACGCGCCTGAACGACGCAATCACTGCAAGACGAGTGAGGGTGACAGGTGCTGAGGGTGAAGCATTAGGTATTATCTCGCTGGATGAGGCCAAACAGATTGCTTATGCGGCAGACTTGGATTTAGTAGAAATATCGCCAAACGCGGATCCACCCGTTTGCAAGATAATGAACTACGGCAAATACCAGTTTGAGCTTAATAAAAAACTGCAAATTGCCAAAAAGAAACAAAAGCAAATCCAGGTCAAAGAAATTAAATTCAGACCCGGTACCGACGAAGGTGATTATCAGGTTAAATTAAGAAGTTTGGTTAAATTTCTTAATGACGGTGATAAAACCAAAGTTACTGTACGTTACCGTGGGCGTGAAATGGCGCATCGGGAAATCGGTATGGACTTGTTAAAGCGTATCGAAAAAGATTTGGAAGAAATAGCCATCGTTGAACAGTTTCCGAAAATGGAAGGTCGTCAAATGATTATGGTTATGTCGCCCAAAAAGAAAAAATAAACAGCCTTAACAGGCTGCATTACTCGTATCTTGTATCTATTTAGATTATAAATTCTCAATAGACACCGTGTGAATAATGATAAAAATGGGTGAGGCCTTGCTTTGCAACGTTTCACACGCAGGTAGTACAGGATAAGCTACTTAAAGGCATCTTATAGGATGCCGGTAATTCTTCAGGGCCATGCATTTTGCCTTGCTGGGTTATGTCTCAGGGATTTTTATTTTATATTATTGGAGCAAACAAATGCCAAAGATAAAAACTAACCGTGGTGCTGCCAAGCGTTTTAGACGTACAGGCAACGGCGGTTTTAAGTGTGGACAGTCACATCGTCGTCATATTTTGACGAAGAAATCAACTAAGAGAAAAAGACAGTTACGCTCGCCCGCAACTATTCATCCATCAGATGTGCGCATGGCTGCACGTATGATGCCTTACAGTTAATAGAGGAGAATAGGAATGCCTAGAGTTAAACGCGGTGTAACAGCCAGAGCAAGACACAAGAAAGTTTTAAAACAAGCGAAAGGTTACTACGGTGCCCGTAGTCGGGTTTATCGTGTTGCCAAACAAGCGGTAATCAAAGCGGGTCAATATGCGTACCGCGATCGCAAACAAAGAAAACGTCAATTCCGCGCCTTGTGGATCGTCCGTATTAATGCAGCTGCACGCATGTACGGAATATCTTACAGTCGCTTGATCAATGGCTTAACAAAAGCCAACGTCGGTATAGATCGTAAGGTTCTAGCTGATATCGCAGTACGTGACATTGAATCATTTGGCAAAATAGCAGAAATTGCCAAAGCCAATCAAAGTCAGCCTTAAGAAAGACGCAGTCTGTCTTTACTGAGGCATCTTATGATGCTGCCCGTTTCTTGTTAAGAGGCGGGTAGTTCAGGATTTTTATCCTGAAACCCCCAAAAAAATTTTCCCACCTAATAAAGCGAGCAGTGCAGTGTCGGCTATCCTTGAAGAGATTCTCGCGCAGGCATTACAAGAGCTTGCGGCAGTACATGACCTTAACGAACTCGATAAAGTTCGTGTTCAATACCTTGGCAAAAAGGGTTTATTTACCCTCCAGATGAAAGAGCTTGGTAGTCTTGATCCCGATCAACGACGCTCTGCCGGCCAAATAATCAATCAAGCCAAAGATCAATTTCAGCAACAACTGGAAGCCTGCAAAGCACAGTTGGAAGATGTCGCATTATCTCAACGATTAGCCAGTGAACGTATTGACGTTAGCTTGCCGGGACGTGGCCAAGCAGTGGCAGGATTGCATCCGGTCACCACCACGCTGCGCCGCATTTCCAAAATATTTGCCAGTGTAGGCTTTAAAGTCGTAGAAGGGCCTGAAATCGAAGATGATTATCATAACTTTGAAGCGCTCAATATTCCTGAATCCCATCCGGCCAGGGCAATGCATGATACGTTTTATTTTGACGCGCATACCGTCTTAAGAACGCATACATCCCCCGTTCAAATTAGAACGATGGAATCTGAAAAGCCGCCATTAAAAGTTATTGCACCGGGTCGAGTTTATCGTTGTGATTCAGATATTACACATACGCCCATGTTTCATCAGGTCGAAGGCTTTTTGGTCGATACCGATGTTAGTTTTGCTGACTTAAAAGGTGTGGTTTACGAATTTCTTCGTGCTTTTTTTGAAAAAGACATTCAAGTGCGTTTTAGACCCTCATACTTTCCCTTTACCGAACCTTCCGCAGAAGTTGATATTGAATGCGTTATGTGTGACGGCAAAGGCTGTCGTGTCTGTAGCCAGACCGGCTGGCTGGAAGTTATGGGCTGCGGGATGATTCATCCCGAAGTTTTTAAAGCGGTTAATATCGATAGTGAGCACTACAGTGGCTTTGCTTTTGGTATGGGCGTAGAGCGCCTCGCAATGTTGCGATATGGTATTAATGATTTACGGTTGTTTTTTGAAAATGATCTTAAATTTTTAGAGCAATTTAATTAAGTTGCCGTTACACAGGAAAATTTGAATCATGCA
>CAIQND010000147.1 GCA_903873045.1 uncultured Methylococcaceae bacterium
CAACTTAACACGGGACAGACCTGACAGGTTTTATAAACCTGTCAGGTCTAACTCCAGTATTTTATAATGGCTAAAGTGGGTAGCCGACAGGATCACCACGAACGGCTTAATTTTAAATTGTCCCGCCTTACGTGGATAGCCATAACATTTAATGATACAGAATTTCCTGCGCTTCCGGGTGGCCCTGCCGGACTAAAAACTCAATAGCCTGAAAACGAATATCACTATCTTCCGACGCATTGTTTGTTATTTTGTTAGCAAACTCAATCAGCGAGCCGGAATTAAATGAAAATAGTTTATTTATTGCCGCATTCCGCAGCGGATCTTTTTTTGCTTGCGCTACGGTATACAGCACATTAATTGCATCCGGATCAAAATCGATTCCATAATGCGTTAAAACGGCTTGCCTTATACTGGGTGAATACTCTGGGCCATGCAACAGCGTTAAGCCAACGCTACGATGTTCGGGTGAATTTTTAGAAAAGAGGATAACCGGACAAAAAGCTTGTAACTCTTCATTGGCGCTGAAACATATTTGTTCGATATCGGTTAATTGCTGATGGGGTGATGCCCCGGATTTATTTTTTACAACAGCGCTTTGCAGGGGGAGGCTCGGTGTCTTTTGTTCCAAGTGCTTATCTTTAGCATCAGGATCGGACAAGAAAACTGAATGCAGCGACCCAATAAGCATAGAGGGTTCTGCTGACAGACCCTCATTCGACCAAATCTTCAACGCTGTTGACCGAAGTTCAGGATGGGCAATAATTCTTCGGTAGTCTTCCATTGATAAAGAGATTTTTTCGCGCAACAGCTCATGCAGTGCCCATTGATTGATTGATAGTTCCTGATCCAGCCAAGCCCGATGTAAAAGGGGGATGCGCTCAGCTTGCTTTTGAGCGTAAACGGCTTGAAATGCCAACGCCCTTATATTTCCTTCTGACGCTTGAGTTTGCCGGTTTAACCAAGCAACACTGGCCTGATCGGTCAGGTGTTGCCGAATGGCAATCCATCGCTGGATTGAATTAATGACTTTTTCCGTTGGTTCTGAATTGGGTGGAAATTTGTCAAAGGCAGCATGAGCAAGCTGCTTTAATTGTTCTGAATCAAATAAGGTAACTTCATCACCCCGATCCAGTAAATCAGCCAGCACATCCAAACGCTTTTCTACCGGTATCGTTTCAAAGCCATCTTGCCCCATAACATAGGATACCAGTGTTTTTGATACAGACGCATCCCCCAAACGTTTTAGTGCGATAAAACTATTCGCAGTAACCTGCGGTGACTGGCTGCTGTCTGATAGTAAACCCAGAAGATGTGGTAACGCTTTACCTTGCCGAATCAATCCCAGAGTGTGCACAATTTCTGCTTGCACAGAAGGATCACTGTCTTGCAAATGATCGAGCAATGAATGTACGCCACGAAAACGCTCTGCATTAGCCAAAGCACGCGCGGCGGCTATACGTACCTTGGGTTCTGGATCGTCGAGCAAACGGATCAGGTAGGGAACGGCAAGATATTTTCGATGAACAACCGCCTCTTCTTCCTGAAAAAAGAAGGCAAAGCAATCGGCGAGCGCGATTCTGACTGCCTGCTCTTTATGAGAAAACAAGCGCAACAACCACCTGATTGACGTTTCTGCTTCATAACTCTGCAACCCCTGTATTGCGGCAACGACATTCGAAGCGTCCTTATCGTCCAGGCTCTGTATCAGTAAACTTAACCCCTGAGCGGACTTTGAGCGAGATGAAGTGGTGATAACTTCACGACGAACCAGTGCA
>CAIQND010000148.1 GCA_903873045.1 uncultured Methylococcaceae bacterium
GTGGAAATTTATAAAAAACGAATTTCATCAAAATCTACCCCCTTCAAACCCTGATTCTACCGTTGAAAATTGGGGTGAACGAATTTTACGGGGTGCTACAGACTAGAAATATCAAGGCTTACAGAGCAGCGCAAATGGCTCTTTAAGCATAAGCGCGGCATCATGGACGGCTTCCGACAGGGTCGGACGGGCATGTATGGTTCTTGCCAGGTCTTCGCTGCTGGCCGAAAATTCCATTGCCAACACGGCTTCGGCGATCAGTTCAGAGGCTTGGGTGCCGATGATGTGAACGCCGAGTATTTTGTCATTTTCTGAGTGCGCTATGATTTTAATCATGCCTTCAGTTTTGCCCATCGCCAAGGCACGAACGGTTGCGGTTAACGGATAGATGCCGATTTTGACGGGTTCTCCGGTGGCCCGCAGCGCTTGTTCGGTTTGACCTACCCAGGCAATTTCAGGTTCGCTATAAACCACGCAAGGCAGGTTGTCGTAGTTAATAGGGTTATGGATACCGGCAATCAGTTCGGCAACAAATACGCCCTCCTCTATGCCTTTATGTGCCAACATCGGCCCCAGTAAAGTCAGGTCACCAATGGCATAAACACCGGGCAGATTAGTGCGGCAATTATCGTCAACATGAATATAGCCGTTGTCATCCAATAATAAGTCCGCTTCAGGTGCGGCCAAATCGCCGGTATTGGGTTTTCGACCACAAGCAACGATCAGTTTATCGACACGCAGGCTGTGAGTGCCGTCTTGGTCTTGATACTCTACGGTCACTTTTTTATTACCCTTTTTTGCAGAAATGACACGGGCACCCAAACGTAAATCAAGACCCTGCTGTTGGTAGATGCGATAAGCTTCACCCGAAATTTGTTGATCAACTAAGGATAAAAAATTTTCTTGCGCTTCCAGCAGTATCGTTTCTGCCCCTAGTCTATGCCAGATACTTGCCAATTCAAGACCGACCACTCCCGCACCGATAATGGCCAGTTTTTTGGGCACTTCTTTAAGATTTAACGCGGCGATGGAATCAATAATAAATTCATTGTCTATGGATGCGCAAGGTAAGGTGACCGGGGTTGATCCTGTCGCCAGAATAATATGCGAGCCTTCAATCACGGAATGCGCCTGTGTTTCAAGGTGGGCGATTTCTACTTGCCGGGTATTTAATAAGCGGGCTTTGGCATGAAGGTGGTCTATTTTGTGATGCGCGAACAAGTCCGCCATTTTGTGACCGATGTCTTCAATGATTTTGTCTTTGCGCTGAATCATTAACGGTACATCTATCGAAATAGACTCGGCATGAATGCCGTGTTTGGCTATTTCATGATTAAGTTGATGATAGATTTTTGCGGATTCCAGCAAGGTCATGGAGGCTACGCCTCCAGTGTTGAGATGCGCTCCGCCCAATCGACCTTGCTTGTTTTTATTGCGCCAGTTATCGACGCAGGCCGTTTTTAAGCCCAGTTGCGCACAGCGAACAGCACTGGCAAAACCGGCAGGTCCCGCGCCGATGACGATGACATCGTAATGTGTTTGCTTATTTGGCATAATATTAAATGTTAAGTAGAAGGTGAGCGGGAGCTTCCAGGCATTCTTTAATAGTCACTAAAAATTGTACGGCTTCGCGGCCATCCACCAGACGGTGATCGTAAGATAGCGCAAGATACATAATCGGCCTGATTACAATTTGGCCGTTTTCCACAACTGCACGTTCTTTGATTGCGTGCATCCCTAAAATAGCACATTGCGGCGGGTTAAGTATGGGCGTTGACAGCATTGAACCAAACACGCCGCCGTTGGTAATGGTAAAGGTGCCGCCTTTCAGGTCATCATAGGTTAAGGTGCCTGCTCTGGCCTTGCCGCCGAAATCGGCAATGCTTTTTTCTATGCCGGCAAAATCGAGTTGATCGGCATCATGCAAGACCGGCACAATCAGGCCGCGTGGTGTACTGACCGCAATACCCAGGTCGTAGTAACCATGATAAATAATATCGTTGCCATCAATGGAAGCATTAATGGCCGGAAAACGTTTTAAAGCTTCAATGGAGGCTTTAACAAAAAAGGACATAAAGCCCAGTTTGACGGCGTGTTTTTCTTCAAACCGGGTTTTGTATTGGTTACGAAGATCAATGACATTTTGCATATTGACTTCATTGAAGGTGGTCAACATGGCGGCGTTTTGTTGTGCCTGCAATAAACGTTCGGCCACTTTTGCTCTTAAGCGGGTAATGGGGACGCGTTGTTCTGGGCGCAGACCTGAGGCAATCAGCGTTGCTTCAACGGGTTTTGCTGTTTCGGTTTTTATTTCCTGTACAGGGCTGGGGACAGGCGGTTTATTTTCTGTCTTTACCGGAGCCGGTGTTGGTTTGTTAAGGTGATCCAGCACATCCGCTTTAGTCAGTCGGCCGCTTTTTCCGGTGCCGGTTATTGCCGAAGGATCCAGTGTGTTCTCATGGATTAAACGACGAACGGAAGGGCTTAACGGAATATCATCCTCGTTGTGTTCTGGCGTTTTATGGACAATTATTGTAGGGTCGACGGCCGGACTTGCCTGAGCCGCTTCAGTTTCCAATAAGGCCAATAACTCGCCGCCGGTAACGATAGTGCCATTTTCTTTGAGTATTTGACTCAGTATGCCGGATTCGGGTGCGGTCACTTCAAGTACTACTTTATCTGTTTCAAGATCAACCAGATTTTCGTTTTTGTTAACGAAATCACCGGCTTGTTTGTGCCAGGTAATCAGCGTTGCGTCAGCAACAGATTCGGGTAAATTGGGAACTAGGACTTCGATGCTCATGTTATTTTCCTGAAGGGGTGCCATATAAGGCTGATTGAACGACAGCTTTTTGTTGTTCTATATGAACGTGAAACTTGCCGACAGCGGGTGCTGCCGAGGCTTCACGTCCGGCATAAGTGACGCTTATTTTAGCTGGCACAGTATCGGTAAAGTGATGTTTTGATTGATACCAGGCACCCTGGTTTTTGGGTTCTTCCTGACACCAGATAAAATCTTTTAACAACGGGTATTTTGCCAGCTCCAGTTTAAGTAATTTATCCGGAAAAGGATACAGTTGTTCAAGACGGGCAATAGCTACATGCTGGAGATTATCGACGCGACGCGCCTCTAGCAAGTCATAATAGACTTTACCCGCACATAAAATAAAACGGGTCACTTTTTTGGGATTAATAGCATCTTCTTCACCGATGACAGGCTGAAATTTTCCAGTAGTCAAATCTTCCAGTGTGGAGACGGCCAGTTTATGTCGCAGTAGGCTTTTAGGACTCATAATAATGAGCGGCTTTCGATACGGACGTATTAATTGGCGGCGTAATAAATGAAATATTTGCGCGGGTGTCGTCGGGTTGCAAACCTGCATGTTATGTTCTGCACAGAGTTGTAAATAGCGCTCCAGTCGGGCTGATGAATGTTCAGGGCCCTGCCCTTCAAAACCGTGGGGCAACAACATGACCAGTCCGCATAAGCGTCCCCATTTGGTTTCACCGGAACTGATAAACTGATCAATAAGCACTTGCGCACCATTGGCAAAGTCGCCAAATTGCGCTTCCCAGATGACCAGTGTATTAGGCATCGTGGTGCTGTAGCCGTATTCAAAACCTAAAACACCGGCTTCTGATAGCAGGGAATCAAAAATTTGTGCGCTGCCTTGATCCTTGTCCAGATGTTTAATCGGTGTGTAGGTTTTATTATTGATCTGGCTGTGTAATACCGCATGGCGGTGAACAAAGGTTCCTCGCCCTACGTCTTGACCGGTGAGGCGGATATTATGTTTTTCCAAAAGAAGGGTGGCGTAAGCCAGGTTTTCAGCAAAGCCCCAATCCAAAGGCAGTGCGCCCGCTGCCATTTTTCGGCGGTTATCCATGACTTTGGCAACTCGGGGATGCAGTTCAAAGCCGACCGGCAGACGTTGCATCCGGTCATTACAAAAGCGTAGATGATCCATTGAAATGGCGGTATTACAAGGCGTCTCCCAGCTTTTATGCAGGAATTTATGCCATTGATTGGTGTAGGTATAACTGGGGTTTTCTAATACGGGTCTTGATACAACCTGACCGGCATCCAGTAATTTTTGATAATCTTGTTCCATTTGTACCGATTGCTCGGCACTCATAATCGCTTCGTCAATCAATTTTTCAGCATAAATTTTCCGCGTAGTTTTGTGTTTGCGGATTTTTTTATACATCAGGGGCTGGGTCGTTGCCGGTTCGTCAGCTTCATTGTGGCCCAAGCGACGATAGCAAATAAGATCGATAACGACATCTTTATTAAAGGTCATTCGGTAATCGAGCGCAAGTTTTGTTACAAAGATAACGGCTTCCGGATCATCACCGTTGACATGAAAAACCGGTGCCTGGATCATGCTGGCAACGTCCGTGCAATTTAAAGTGGAGCGGGCATCCATCGCATTACTGGTAGTAAAGCCGATTTGATTGTTGATGACAATATGGACGGTTCCACCTGTATAAAAAGCGCGGGTTTGCGACATGTTTAGGGTTTCCATGACGATACCTTGTCCGGAAAAAGCGGCATCGCCGTGAATTAAAACCGGAATAACCGTGTTGACCCCCCCTTTTCCGGCTCGATCCTGACGTGCTTTTACCGAACCTTCAACCACCGGATTGATAATCTCCAGATGCGAGGGGTTAAAGGCCAGTGTTAAGTGGACAGGGCCACCAGGCGTTGCAATATCAGAGGAAAAACCCATGTGATACTTTACATCACCCGAACTAACGCCGGGCGATGGGGATGATATACCGGCAAATTCATCAAATAAACTGGCAGGGCTTTTGCCCAAGATATTGACCAAGACATTTAAGCGGCCTCGATGCGCCATACCGATAACAATTTCCTTAACGCCCTTATCACCGGAGCCCTGAATTAATTCATCAAGAATGGGGATGAGTGATTCTCCGCCTTCAAGAGAGAAACGTTTTTGACCGATAAAACGATGGTGCAAATGACTTTCTATGCCTTCTGCCGCCGTTAACAATTTTAATAACCAGCGTTTTTTATCGGCATCCAGTTTTAAATTGGTTTTAGAGCTTTCCATTCGGCTTATCAGCCAGCGTCTGGTTTGCGTATCCACAATGTGCATATACTCAGAGCCGATACTGCCGCAATAAATATCGGCCAAGTTGGCAATAATGTCGCGTAGGGGCAAGCGGTCAATACCCCCAAAAAGCGCTCCGGTATCAAACAAAGTGTCCATATCCGGATCGGAAAGTCCGTAATAAGCCGGGTCCATATCGGGCGGTGGCGGGGAGGTTTTTCCCAAGGGATTACTGTTGGCAATTTGATGCCCTCGAACCCGATAATGATTAATAAGACGGGAAACAGCCGCCTGTTTTTTTACGCTTTCTTCAGTAAAGCCTTGTAACTGAGCCAGTCTTCCTTGAGATTTAACGGCGAGTTGTGCAAAGCGTTCCACAACGGGGCTGTGTGGTGTCTCATAAGCGGCTCCTTGTTGAAGAATCTTGAATTCTTTTTGCCAGCTAGGCTCAACAGATTCAGGGTCTTCCAAAAACCGCTCATATAAATTTTCAATAAAACCGGCATTACTGCCTTGAAAGGAAGAAGAATCTTGAAAAAGTTTTAGCAGGTTACTCATTAGGGATATCCGGTTTATTCTGCAAGAAGATGGTCTTTATATTAAGTCTTGACGGGTTGGATTGCCAAGGTTTACTAATGAAATTATTCGCTGTTTTACGCAAGCGCCTTAATTTGTATTGAAAATAATGCTATATAACGTTTATTAATGCAATTACAAAAATAAAGAGAGTGTATTTTAAGAGTCTTTCCTGATTAACAAAGGCTCTCTGTAAGCACCGTTATACCGGCATGCATACCGAGATGACGGACTATTTTTGTGCTTTTTTAAATCAGCTAAGCTTTTATATTTTAAAAGTAAAACAGGCAATATCGTTAAGTTAAACTGTTCGCTGAGCGGAGTCGAAGCGATTTTGCTGGCTTCGGCTCCGCTCAGCCAACGGTTTATCTTGCCAAGAGGCACTTAGGAACGAGCATAAAATAACTTGACCCTTTACCCCCCCCTAACCCCAGCCTTCTTCCAGAGGGAGGGAGCAAGGTGCCTAAGTTATTTCATGCGTATTCCTTAACTTAACGGCATTGGTAAGACGGTCATTTATAGGTAACACAAAAAAGTCCCATTGCGGGACTTTTTTGTGTTACCGAATAAAAAGGCTTTAGGTGTGACTGGTGCCTGAAGCTATTCTTTGCTCTCTCTTTTCGCTGGATTTTTCGATTTTTGAAAAAACCCGAAGTATATCCGTAGCGGATATTATGCCGACCAACTTATTATCTTTGTCGACTACCGGTAAAGCGCCGACTTTATGCTCTGCCATAAGTGCGGCAGCTTCTGATACATAAGTGTCTGAATGAACGGTTAATACGCCTCGGCGCATGATGTGCTGTACTTTTTGTGGAACAACATGCAGTTCTACCGTACTTTTGTCACTGGCCGGTTCAATGGCGTTAGAGTTGTTTTTAGGCCCCAAGGCTTTGTACAAATCCCTATCAGAAACAATGGCGATAACTTTGCCTTTTTCAACGACTGGTATGTGACGAACTTTTTCGTAATGGATTAAAAAAAAGACCCGGTCAATCAAGTCGTGTTGCTCGACGGTAAATACTTTTGTTTTCATTAAATCTTCAACACGCATAATCTATTCTCCTGATTGTAGTAAACCTTATGTAATTATTCAGTCCCCCTCTTTAAAAAGAGGGGTTAAGGGAGATTTTATGAAAATCCTCCTCAATTCCCCTTTTTCAAAGGGGGCGGTGAATACTTAAAACCTTATAAGAATAGGGAAATAATCGTATTTTTACAAGTGATTAAACATGTTGTGTTATAAAATATGCTTTCATACTTTATATTTAGTCATAAAAATTAACGGTTTTATTTTTTTGTGGCTACTTAACTACTTGTTATTTCAGTCAATACTTGTTGTAGCGACACAATTGGAGTCATTTTATGCGCATCATTCTGTTAGGAAGCCCTGGTTCCGGTAAAGGTACTCAGGCCCAATTTATTACCGAAAAACATGCCATTCCACAAATCTCAACCGGTGACATGCTACGTGCAGCAGTTCGTGATGGTACGCCGATGGGCGTTGAAGCTAAAAAAGTGATGGATGCAGGCGCTCTGGTTTCTGATGATATTATTTTGGGTTTAATTAAAGAACGCATTGCCCAACCTGATTGTGCCAACGGTTTTTTGTTGGACGGCTTTCCCCGAACCATTGCCCAGGCTCAAGGTCTTGAAGCAATGGGTATTAAAATCGATCACGTTATAGAAATTAATGTCGCCGATGAGGCTATCGTAGAACGCATTGCGGGTAGAAGAGTGCATTCTCCATCAGGACGGACTTATCATGTTGAGTATCATCCACCTAAGGTTGAAGGTATTGATGACGTTACCGGTGAAGCACTTATTCAACGGGATGATGATAAAGAAGAAACGGTACGTAAACGACTTTGTGTTTATCATGAACAAACCAAACCATTAGTGGGTTATTATTCAGCCGCAGAACAACCGGCAAAATTTAATTCAATGTCAGGTGTCGGCACGGTGGAAGAAATCACCAGCAAAGTTTTTGCTATTCTGGGCTGAGTGTATTTGTGATAAGGCCATTCGCAAAAAATATCCACGGCACAAGTTGCCACCGATTTTCAAAGACTACAGGAGTTAATCTCCGAATCTGTAGCGGTTTATTGATTTCGGATTGCTTAAGTTAGTTAATTTTAGTGTCGTTGTTTCGGCTTTAACAAAAGGGTTTTAATAAATGAGTAAAGTTTATAATGTTGCAGTTGTTGGTGCGACGGGTGCAGTGGGCGAGGCCATGCTGTCTATTTTAGAAGAACGCCAGTTTCCGGTAGGCGAAGTGTATGCTTTAGCGAGCAGCAATTCAGCAGGCAAACGCATTCCTTTTAAGGGGGGATCGTTAAAAGTAGAAGATTTGGCAACTTTCGACTTTTCTAAAGCGCATATTGGTTTATTTTCTCCAGGCGCGGCTATTTCAGAAATATACGCACCCAAAGCCGCCGCTGCCGGTTGTATAGTAATCGATAATACCTCGCAATTTCGCTATGATGACGATATTCCTTTGGTCGTACCGGAAGTTAATCCGGAAAGAATAGCGGATTATAAAAATCGCGGCATCATCGCCAATCCAAATTGTTCAACCATTCAATTGTTGGTGGCGTTAAAACCAATTTATGATGCAGTAGGTATCACCCGTATTAATGTTTGTACTTATCAGGCGGTATCCGGTACAGGTAAAGAAGCCATCGAAGAATTGGGCAAACAAACACTTAATCTTCTAAACTTACAACCTATTAAGCCCAGCGTTTATCCCAAGCAAATTGCCTTCAATGTGTTGCCGCAAATTGACGTGTTTATGGATAATGGTTATACCAAAGAAGAAATGAAAATGGTTTGGGAAACCCAAAAAATATTGGGCGATGCCACCGTTTTGGTCAATGCAACAGCGGTACGGGTTCCGGTCTTTTACGGTCATTCTGAAGCCGTGCATATTGAAACACGTTCAAAAATTACTGCCGAAGCAGTTAGAGCTTTATTAGAAAAAGCGCCCGGTGTAACGGTTATGGATGAACGTAAAAATGGCGGTTATCCAACAGCAGTCACTGAATCATCGGGGCATGATGACGTGTTTGTTGGGCGCATAAGAGAGGATATATCGCACCCGCAAGGTATTGATTTATGGGTTGTCGGTGATAATGTTCGAAAAGGTGCGGCATTAAACAGCGTACAAATTGCTGAAGTGCTGATAAAAAATTATATATAGGCTACCTATTAACCTTATGTTTGATCATTTAAATATGAGGGTGTGATCAGTAGATTAAAGGTTGGCAGAGTGCATAATTTAACTAAAACGTTAGCATTAATATCGTTACTGGCTCCGGCCAGTGGCTATTCCTTAGGCATTGGCGATATTAAATTGCACTCAGCCCTTAATCAGAACCTCGATGCTGAAATTTCATTAGTGACATCCGCCGGTGATAAGGTCTCTGACATTAAAGTAAATCTGGCACCGCCAGACAAGTTTGATGAAGCAGGCATTCCTTGGACTTCTTTTCTGTCAAGGATAAAATTTGAAACGACAACCGGTGCCAATGGCTCAGTCATTATTAAACTCAATTCAAAAGAAGCGGTAACAGAACCTTTTCTGAATTTCTTGCTGCAAGTGATTTGGCCAAAAGGTATTTTATATCGGGAGTTTACTGTGCTGCTGGACCCACCAGCAGCTTATATCCCCTCGTCAAACGCTGAAAATTACACGCCTGAATCGTCAACCAGACCGCCGCATGAATTCTTGCCAACACCGCCAACAAAGATTGAAAGGCTACTCAGTGAAGCCGGTGAGTATGGCCCCACCACTAAAAATGATACGCTTTTTAAAATTGCTGAACAGGCGGCTAAACAGCCAGGGGTCTCAGTAGAACAAATGATGATGGCCCTTTATGAAGAAAATCCTCATGCATTTTACCAAGGCAATGTTAATGCCTTGTTGTCTGGAAAAATCATGAAGATTCCAGAAAGTGCAACGGCTTTAAAACTTTCACGGGAACAAGCGCTGGCTGAATTCAAGCGACACACAAAAGCCTGGAAAAATCAGCTAGAACCACCACCGGTCACTACAGAATCTATTAAAAAAGAAAATACCGGCAAGCAATTAACCTTAGCGGCTCCTAACGCAGATGTCGCTGAAAATGAAGCTATAACACAGGAAAACGAACAGACAAACGCTCATGCAACGGAGTCTAAAGCCATTGATAAAGAGATAGTCAGTGCAACCTCTCCCGTCAATGAAGCACTACAGGATAAAGTGGCCACGCTTGAAAAACAACTGGCTATCATGCAACAAATACTGGTATTAAAAGAACAGCAACTCGCGGCATTACAAAATCAGCCCCCGTCAAAACCGGTTGTAGAAACTGAACCGATTCAACCAACACCGAATAAATCCGGGCTTATCAATCCGGTTACGCAAC
>CAIQND010000149.1 GCA_903873045.1 uncultured Methylococcaceae bacterium
ACTAATAATTCTTTAATGCCAATGCCCATTTCTTACTCCAGTGATCCATAAATATTATCTGATGTTACTTAAAGCAACGTAATTATTCAGCCCCCCTCTTTGACAAAGAGGGGGTTAGGGGAGATTTTATTAGATAAATCCCCCTCAATCCCCCTTTTTCAAAGGGGGAGGTAAATACTTATATGTCATTAAGGCACTTCGTCAATGTTAGCCAAGTATCTTAGGATAAATGCCAAGTATAATAAAACGATATTATTAGATTTGTATATCTTTAAAATGATTTTTGGTATCTGTTATCGAGTCATTGATTTACTGCGAAACATTAACTATTATTGTTTACGCTGCGCTTTTTCATCCAGACCGGACAAACCAAAACGTCGTTGCAGCTCTTGCAACACATCATCCGGTGCCAAGCCTTGGTCGGCCAGCAAGACCATACAATGAAACCACAAATCAGCCATTTCATAAATAATCTGTTGTTTATCGCCGTCTTTGGCAGCAATAACGGTTTCTGTTGCCTCTTCGCCTATTTTTTTCAAAATAGTATTCAGGCCTTTTGCATAAAGGCTCGCTACATACGATTTATCAGCGGATTCCAGCTTTCGCTGCTCCAGAATGTGGGCTAATTGTTGTAATACTTGACTCATTTTTTTACATACATTGTCTTGGGATCTTTCAATACCGGTTCAACCGCTTGCCATTGCCCATCAATCAGGCGACGATAAAAACAGCTTTCACGGCCTGTGTGGCAAGCAATACCGCCTTCCTGTTCAATTTTAAGCAGGATAACATCTTCATCACAATCCAGAAATAAACCCAGCACTTTCTGTCTATGACCTGATTCTTCACCTTTTCGCCATAATCTATTGCGTGATCTTGACCAGTAAACGGCATAACCTTCAGCGATGGTTAACGCTAAGGATTCCCTATTCATCCAGGCAAACATCAATATTTTCCCTGTGTCAGCCTGCTGTGCGATAACAGGGCAAAGACCATCTTCAGTCCAGCGAATATCATCCAGCCACTCAACGCTCATAAACGCATCTCAATTCCGCGAGAAACCATGTGTTCTTTGGCTTGTTGAATGGTGTATTCGGCGAAGTGAAAAATACTGGCCGCCAACACAGCATCTGCTTTGCCATTAATAACGCCCTCAGCCAGATGCTCCAGATTACCAACACCGCCTGAGGCAATAACCGGCACAGTAACCGCTTCACTAATCGTGCGGGTTAGAGGCAAATCAAAACCTTCTCGCGTACCGTCCCTGTCCATGCTGGTTAACAGGATTTCACCCGCACCGTACTCGACCATTTTTTTTGCCCAGCCAATCGCCTCTATACCGGTCGCCTTGCGTCCACCATGGGTAAAAATTTCCCAACGATCCGCTTCATGGGGTTGACTGACTTTCTTGGCATCAATTGCAACCACAATACATTGTGAGCCAAAACGCTGTGCCGCCTCACGAACAAATTCGGGATTAAACACGGCGGCACTGTTAATGCCCACTTTATCCGCTCCTGCATTGAGCATGCGGCGAATATCATCCAAGGTTCGGATACCGCCACCCACCGTCAACGGAATAAAAACTTCACTGGCGACCTGCTCAACGACATGAACCATCGTGTCACGGTTATCATGAGTCGCGGTAATGTCCAAAAAAGTGATTTCGTCCGCGCCTTCACGGTCATAACGCCTCGCGACCTCTACCGGGTCGCCGGCATCACGAATATCAACAAACTTGACGCCTTTAACCACGCGGCCATCCGCGACATCCAGGCAAGGAATAATACGTTTAGCCAAGCTCATGATTCACTAAAAGATTCTGCCAGTTTTTCCGCTTCGGCAAAATCCAGGGTGCCTTCATAAATGGCACGCCCGGTTATTGCCCCCATAATGCCTTGATCAGCCACAGCTCCCAGGGCTTTAATATCGTCGATATTAGTAATGCCGCCGGAAGCAATGACCGGAATTTTAATAGCCCGTGCCAAGCGTGCCGTCGCTTCTACATTGACACCTTGCATCATGCCGTCTCTAGAAATATCGGTGTAAATAATGGCTTCTACACCATCGGCTTCAAAGTGTTGCGCCAAATCAATCACGTCATGTTTAGACAGCTTTGACCAGCCATCAATGGCCACTTTACCGTCTTTTGCATCCAGACCCACGATGATACGGCGCGGGTATTCCATGGCCATATCCCTGACAAAATGGGGTTCATTAACGGCTTTAGTGCCAATAATGACGTATTCAACACCCGCATTAAGATAAGCCTGAATCGTCTCTTCATCACGAATACCACCGCCAATTTGCACAGGAACATGGGGGTAAGCGGCGACTATGGCATGAATAATATCGGCGTTGACAGGTTTGCCGGCAAAAGCGCCATCCAAATCAACCAAGTGAATTCTTTTGGCACCGGCGGCAACCCACTTTCCGGCAACAGCGACAGGATCATCAGAAAAAATCGTATTATCGTCCATACGTCCCTGGCGTAAACGGACACATTTTCCTTCTTTCAAATCGATAGCGGGTATTAACAACATAAATACTAAATCCTTAACAGCGTGTGTGATTTTAAACTTGGCCATCCCAGTGCAAAAAGTTGTTGAGCAGTTGTAAACCAACGGCCTGACTTTTTTCTGGGTGAAATTGTACGGCAAAAACATTGTCTTGAGCCAAGGCACAGGCAAAAGCATCAGGATATTCTGTGGTCGCCGCGACCACAGACGCATCGTCAGGTATTGCATAATAACTATGCACAAAATAAAAACGACTATCCTGTGAAATATTTTTCCATAACGGGTGAGGTACAAAATGAACTTGATTCCAGCCCATGTGTGGAATTTTCAGGGTATTGTTGTGGCTATCCTTTAGCGCATCAGAAAAACGCACCACATGCCCGGGAAGAATGCCCAGTCCTTGAGTATTGTCGTTTTCTTCACTGTCCGTTAGTAATGCCTGCATACCCAAGCAAATACCCAGCAACGGTTTCGTTTTAGCGACACGTTGAATGACCTCGGATAAACCGGTTTGATTAAGCGCCTGCATACAATCACGCATCGCCCCAACGCCAGGAAAAACTACGCGATCAGCTTGTAAAATTAACTCGGCATCGGAAACGATTTGTACATCGACATCAGGGGCGGCGTGTTGCAGGGCTTTTGCAATGGAATGCAAATTACCCATTCCGTAATCAATAACAGCGACAGAAGACATAGGAAAATCAGGTTAACGTTAAAAGATTAAAGGTGCCAAACAAAAGTTATAGCGCTTTTTCGCCATTAGCCTTGTGCCTATTTTTTAAAGACTGCCTTTGGTAGATGGCATTATACCTGCCATTCGCGTATCGGCGGTAATTGCCATGCGTATGGCACGACCCAAGGCTTTAAAAATGGTTTCCGCAACATGATGCGCATTTGCACCTTTAAGGTTGTCAATATGCAAAGTCACACCAGCATGATTGACAAATCCCTGAAAAAATTCCCTGAACAAATCTACGTCAAAACGGCCAATCATGGCTTTTGGATATTTAACGTCATAGAACAAACCGGGGCGACCGGAAAAATCAATAACCACCCTGGACAAGGCTTCATCCAAAGGTACATAAGCATGTCCATAACGATAAATGCCTTTTTTATCGCCAATTGCCATGGCAAATGCTTGGCCTAAGGTAATACCAATATCTTCAACCGTGTGATGGGCATCAATTTCCAAATCGCCTTTGGCATTAATGTCGATGTCTATCAGCCCATGCCGGGCGACTTGATCAAGCATGTGATCCAGAAAAGGCACACCGGTGACGAAGGAGGATTTACCGGTTCCATCCAGATTGATTTTGATTTTAATTTGGGTTTCGAGCGTATTGCGCTCGACTTCAGCAATTCTTTGAGTCATGATTTTTAAATATGGTGGGTGGATTAAACGGTGGGCAGTAAAGCATTGCCCACACCACAGTTAATCAGGAAAATATCCATCATCCTTTAATTGATCCAGTGTCCAAGGGCATTTTACTGGAAATATACTTTCTTCTAGTCTGGTATGTTTGGATACTTCAACTATTGCCAATCGATAGGCATTATTTAATAGGCCAAGTAATTGAGGCTTAAGCCCAGGATTATCATTAATGACATCTTCTAAGTTAATACGCTGGCCTTTAATCGTTAATGTCCAACTACGGCCACGCCTGGCAGGCTGATATTGCCATTTGAGCAGTTGAACGAGCAATACCATTAATCGGCTTTGCAATTCCCGCTTTTCACTTCTACCCATTGTTTCTATTTCCTCAATAAGATTGAACATGTCCAACTCATTAAACCGCCCTGCCCTCAACAATTCAGCTTGTTCACAGGTCCAACTGTAAAAGTCATTTTGATAATCGCTCATTGTTAAACCTCTTTGTATTTAAGTGATTTGGCTTCATGAAACAATCAACTGATCGTAACGATCATGTGAACCAATCCAGAACCACACGAGACCTTCTTGTCGCTCTTTTGCTAACGACCGATAACGTAATCCGACACGAGCCGACCAGAAAACACCGATCTTTTTCAAGCGTAAGGAGATGTCGCGGATTAATTCGAAGCAGCTCAAAATTCTTGTCAGCCAATGTACGAATTTCATCAGGAAGTTGACGATAGTGAAACCAAAACTCTGGCGTGGCAAAATGGTTCAAAGTGGACTTGCGCGGCCAGCGAGAAATTCATCATCCGCACGCTTACCGATTGCATCCAAACGACCGGACATAATATCAGCCTCAACTTTTTTATCCCACTGATCAGCCAAAAACTCTTCAAACCATTCTGAAAATTGGCGGAGTTCATTGGCAGGCAGTTGTGAAACAGCCATTTCAAGCTCTTGAACGTTGCTCATAATCTTACTCCCGTAGTTAATGTCGAATTGTTATTTTAAGATCAAAAAAATTGGGTGAATTTGTTGAGTAGGCAAGCAGCATAAGGAGCCTGAATTGTTAGGGCTTAGCAACACTTGTTAAACACCTTACCAAGGCATCATATATTGATAAAAATCGCCGAAATAAAGCATTGCTTTGGATACGGCAAGTTTAATTGATTTGCCATTACATCGGTAATAAGTGAATACAGGAATAAAAAACTAATGCTTTTATTCCATAAAAAATAGCAAAATATAAAGATACCTACAGAATACCAAGATAACCCCAAACTTTAGTAAGCATAAAAATTATAATATGTATTATAATCAGACTCTTAAAAGATCATCTAGCTCTTGCAACTAGCCCTTTATGTTTTAATACTGTCATAAATTAGTTGTCTATTTAACGCTTGTGGCCCGGGTTATGTTATCGCTAATCCGGGCCACAAAAGATAATTACAATTTAAAGCTTAGTTCTTGCCTGCTCTTTTACGCTCGTTTTCAGTCAACAATTTCTTGCGTAAACGGATAGACTTGGGGGTAACTTCAACCAGTTCATCTTCAGCAATAAATTCAAGCGCTTGCTCTAAAGTCATTTTCTGAATACGTGCCAATACCAAACTTTCATCAGTACCTGAAGCACGAACGTTGGTTAATTGTTTTGGTTTGCAAGGGTTGACGCATAAATCATTGCTGCGTGAATGCAAACCTACCAACATGCCTTCGTAGATTTCATCGCCATTAACCAACAGCAATTCACCACGTTCCTGTAACGGATGTAATGAATAAGTAACCGCTTTACCGGCAACCATTGAAATCATAACGCCACGTTGACGATTACCCACTTCACCGGCTTTCATTGGGCCGTAATGGTCGAATACATGATAAAGCAGACCGGAACCTGAGGTTGCTGTCATAAATTCGGTTTGGAAGCCGATCAGGCCGCGTGAGGGCATCATATATTCCAAACGGATGCGACCTTTGCCATCGGGAACCATGTTGGTCAGATCGCCTTTACGCTCGCCCAGTTTTTCCATGATAGAGCCTTGATGCTCTTCTTCCACTTCAATGGTGACCATTTCGAAAGGTTCGCATTTTTTACCATCAATTTCTTTAATGATAACTTCCGGACGCGAAACGCCCATTTCGAAACCTTCGCGGCGCATGTTCTCAATCAGAACAGACAAATGCAATTCACCACGACCCGATACTTTAAATTTATCAGGGTCAGCCGTGTCTTCAACTTTTAAGGCAACGTTATGTTGTAATTCCTTGTCCAGTCGGTCGCGTATTTGACGGGTAGTGACAAATTTACCTTCTTTACCGGCAAAAGGTGAGTTGTTAACCTGAAATGTCATGGTTACGGTAGGTTCATCAACCGTTAACGGAGTCATCGCTTCTACTAATTCAGGATTGCAGATAGTGTCAGATATTTCCAGCTTTTCAATACCGGCAAAAGCAATAATATCACCAGCGCGAGCTTCAGCGACTTCAACACGTTCCAGACCGTGAAAGCCAAAAATCTGCAACATACGACCTTTACGCTCGACACCTTCGCGATTGACAATAATCAAGGGCTGATTGGGCTTAATACTGCCGCGTTGGATACGACCAATACCAATAACGCCGACATAAGTATTGTAATCCAGACTGGAAACCTGCATTTGGAAAGGACCGTCCATATCAACCGGTGGCGGACTTACTTTTGCCACGATTGTTTCAAATAACGGAGTCATATCCCCACCGGTTATGGTGTGTTCCAAGCCGGCATAGCCGTTAATGGCAGAGGCATAAACGATAGGGAAATCCAGTTGTTCATCCGTTGCGCCCAAACGATCAAATAAATCAAATGTTTGATCAACAACCCAATCAGGACGTGCGCCCGGACGGTCAATTTTATTGATGACAACAATGGGTTTCAAACCTAAAGCAAAGGCTTTTTGGGTTACAAAACGGGTTTGTGGCATCGGGCCATCAACAGCATCTACTAGAAGCAATACTGAATCAACCATCGATAATACCCGTTCTACTTCACCACCAAAGTCAGCATGGCCTGGGGTGTCAACGATATTGATATGGTAACCATTCCAATCCAGTGCCGTGTTTTTTGCCAGAATGGTAATACCACGTTCTTTTTCAATATCGTTGGAATCCATCATCCGCTCAGTCACTTTGGTATGTGAGGCAAAGGTACCGGACTGTTGTAACAGCTTGTCAACCAAAGTTGTCTTACCATGGTCAACGTGGGCAATAATGGCGATGTTTCTTAATTTCTCGATCACTTTTTGTGTACTCTAATGGGTTTAATAAAATTGTGTAGGGTGTGTTTATATACCCTGTGTAGCATGGTGTATAAGGATTGCACTCTATCAGGTTGGTTTTTTTTAGTCTGTGCAAAAACGATGGTGAAAGTCCCATCAAAACTGAAATTGGATTTTGTTGGCAAGATCCAGCCTAATCCAAGCTTGCTAGGGATTAACTCTGCTCCCAAGGCAAACCGTTGAAACGCCAGCCACCCAGATTACCGCGATGATTTAACGAATCCAGGGAACCTTCAAAGCCATCAATTATATTGATAAGCCGCTGATACCCTGCCTCTTCAAGTGCTTTTGCTGCATCCAGAGAACGCTGTCCACTTCGACAAAGCAATAAAACCGGTGCATTTCTATCTGGCACACATTTTTTAACGTCGGTAACAAACTGTGCATTAACCTGCCAGTCGGGTGCTTCTTTCCAGGCAATATGAACGGCACCTACAGGGTGTCCAACAAAAGCATGCTCAACTTTTGTGCGTACATCCACTAATACAGCATCAGTATTTTGTTGCATCAAGTCCCACGCCTGTTGTGGGGTTAAATTTTCTATCATGGTGTTACCAATTATTTACGTTTCTGGCCGACAAACTGGGCTTCATTTCTTAAACCCCGTTGATTTTGGCCGATTAAAGCGTTCTCTCTGTAAAAAACGACTCTTAACTGTGCAAACAGCTCCAGCAGTTCACCACAACCCAGCAGATAATCGGGATTATTGGACCGTTGTTGACTTACTTTTTCTTGCGTAAAAGTCTGATAAAAAAGCAATCCGTCCGGTTTAAGTGCTCCTATTATCGCATCACTTAGAGTACGGTCAAGAAATCGACTCACCACGATGACATCAAAAGAACATTTAGTAAAGCTTTCTATCACGATTTTTTCTTGGCATGCATTGATATTTAACCCTTGCCGGACTGCATAAGTCATTAATTTATCTATAGCAATTAAAGAAATATCCCAGGCAGTCACCGCCCATCCTCGCTCTGCAAAAAAAACGGCGTTAGCCCCAAAACCGCAAGCCAAATCCAGCGCGGTTCCGGTCGACGGTAGCAAAAAATCATTTTCAGTCAGCACTGATGCCGCCGGATAAAAAATCGGCTCCGACTGACTATAAACAGCGTTCCATTTATCAATTACCGCAGCCATTATTCAGTTCCCGGCATACTCACGCGATGCTCCAACCAGGCCTGCAAGAAATCCATAAAGCCTTTGACCTTGGCGGATAAATATTTCCGATGCGGATAGACGGCATGTATATCCAAAGGCGGCAAGGGGTAGTTTCCCAGTACCACTTTTAGCGTACCATTTTCAATATCACGACCCACAATATAGGTCGGCAGCATCACCAGCCCCAAACCATTAATGGCGGCAATACGAATCGGGTGAGCCGCATTGGCTTGCATTCTCCCGGTAACGGTAACGACCTTAAAGCCTGCTTCCGCTTTAAATTGCCATTTATTACGTGGCGAAATAGCCCAATTAACCAGGCAACTATGCTCCACCAAATCTTCCGGCGTCTGCGGAATGCCGTAACGCTCCAAATAATCCGGCGATCCGCAAACAACCAGCGATGAACTGGCTAATTTACGGGCAACCATACTGGTATCATCTAAAGCACCCAGAAAAATGGCAACATCAATACCTTCATCAATCAAATCGCCAGGACTGCCCTGCAAAATCATTTCAACCGTTAAATCGGTATGAATTTTTAAAAATTCCGCCACAGCACGTGCAATATGGGTTGCGCCAATAGCGGGTGGCGCACTGATTTTTAATACTCCCCGTGGCTCTGTCTGTAAATGCGTCACTGCGGTTTCCATTTCTTCAACATCTATCAGTACTTGCTGACAGCGTTCAAGATAAGAAACACCTACATCCGTGAGGCTTAAACTACGCGTGGTACGATTGATTAAGCGCGTTCCAAGACTACCTTCAAGCTGCATAATATGCTTGGTTGCCATTGCCCTGGAAATACCAAGATCCCTGGCGCCACCAGCAAAACTTCCTGCTTTTGCAACACGCACAAAGACGGTCATACTTGTTAATTTATCCATTTAAGCCTCGATTAGTTGCAAGCTGACTTGTCATCAAGTTAAGAGGTGAGTACCCATAAATTTGCACCGGCAAGCGCCCTATTTCTGCTTGACTTAATTGCAGCAGTTAAAGGTGTGGACTACCGTATTTTTGCCTTGCATCTTGCACCTGCTGCATACCAACAAAAGCCTTGACATTACACACTATTTCTACACAGGAAACAATTAATTTATTATTTGGCGTATTGTATACAATAAATATCCCTGTATAGTATCAAGCATGTAAGAACGCAACAAGATTTGTAAATCGACAACAAAGCTGCCTAAAGATTACTTAACTTTAATTACAGGATTAAACTAATGAAAAACTTCAACAAAGACATAATGGTCGGCTTACTGTTTATTGCCGGCATAGGAAGTTTCATTTCAGGTCAATTTATTATTTCGACCGTATTGTTTGCCACCGCTGCTATTTATAGCAACATTGTAATGCGAGTAAAGCTGAACAGCTAAGCGTTAATAGTTAACTACCTCCTGGTGTTATACCTCCAAGCAGTTCCTCCTCATAATGCTCTGCTTGAATTTTTGCCTCTCTCTGCGGATACGCATTGGGAGGTTTTTTTTGCCTGCGCTTTTTAAGCAGACACTCGCTCATCAAGTTTTTTATAATTGGATAGTAAGTCACCATTTTTGCACTGCGGCACAAAACCTGAAACAGCACGCTTTAACACGTCTCTCACTTGCTCAAAATCATCCTCACTGGTTGCTTTTTCCAAAGACTCCAGCATTTTTTCCAGCTCTACCCAAGGAATAATATCTTCTTCGGCTCGCATAATTCTGGGGTGACTGGTTTCTGAAACATTGTCACCAATCAATAACTCTTCATAAAGTTTTTCACCCGGCCGCAAACCGGTCAAACTAATCGCTATCTCACCCGCCGGATGATTTTCATCTTTTACTTGCAAACCACTTAAATGAATCATTCGCTTTGCCAAATCAACAATTCGGATGGGTTCGCCCATATCCAGCACAAACACATCGCCACCTTGACTTAAAGCACCTGCTTGTATAACCAACTGCGAGGCTTCGGGTATCGTCATAAAATAACGGATAATTCTGGTGTCGGTCACGGTTACCGGCCCACCTCGGGCTATTTGCTCTCTAAACAACGGCACGACAGACCCGGACGAGCCTAAAACGTTACCAAAGCGCACCATCGTAAAACGAGTTTTGGAATTATGATCCGCGTTTAAACTCAGAGCCTGCAAAATCAATTCTGCAAAACGCTTGGTCGCACCCATGATATTCGTCGGCCTGACTGCTTTATCCGTTGAAATGAGTACAAAAAGTTCAACTTCTGCAAGGATGGCCGCCTGCGCAGCACGAAAAGTCCCAAAGATATTGTTCCATACAGCTTCCCCAGGATTTTTCTCTACCATCGGCACATGTTTGTAAGCGGCCGCATGATAAACAGTTTGCACCTTAAAAGCTTTACACACTTTTTCAATGCGCTTGGCTTGCGTCACCGAACCCAAAACAGCAATAATTTCTATGGGCTTGGAACCTGAAGCATGGGTTAACCGATGATTCAATTCTTTTTCTATGGCATAAAGCCCAAATTCACTCACCTCAAAAAGAATCAGCGCAAGCGGTTGCAATTGAATAATCTGCCGACACAATTCTGATCCTATAGACCCCCCTGCCCCCGTCACCATGACCACTTTACCGCTAATTGACGCCTTAAGCAATGAAGGGTCGGGCGCGACCGGATCACGCCCCAAAAGATCAGCAATATCAACTTCCTGAAGCGCATCAACCTTAACCCGGCCTTGCGCTATATCAGATAACCCGGGCATTGAGAGCACATGAATGGCATAAGGCTCCAGCAAGCGGATAAGCTCACTGATGCGTGAGCGTTTTGCAGAAGGCATAGCCAGTAAAACATCTGAAACGTGGTAACGCTGTATCAAATAACTTAAAGAACTTAGCGGATATATCCGCAGTCCATTGGCTTTTCTTTTGAGTAAGGATTTATCATCATCGATAAAAGCCACTGGTTTAAAATCACGTCCGTGCGCCAGTGCAGAAGCCAGTTGCACACCCGCACTACCCGCACCGTAAATCACTACACTTTTTTTACCGGAATCGGCGGCACTTCGAATGCCGCCCAAGCTAAAATAAGTCTCACCCAACCACCAACGCGCAAAGAAGCGACTGCTACCCACCAGTAACATAACCAGCAACCAATTTAGCGGTGAGACCGTTCGGGGAATAACCTGGATAGCGGATTCATACAAGACAAAGGCAAAAACCAAGGCATAAAGCGTTGTGGCCTGAGCGATTGTCCATAAAGCCCTAATCTCAATATAACGAATAATGGCTCGGTATAAGCCTAGTCGTGCAAAAATTGGCACAGCGATAAAAGGCGCGGCTGCAAATAAATACCACTCATCGCCTTTAGGGCTATAAAATTCTCCCCAACGCAAAGAAAAAGCCGCCCAAAGCGCAAACAAAACAAAAACCACATCCGCGCTAATTAAAATAACGGCCTTATTCCGGCGCTGAAGACCAATAAACCAGTGCGCTAATTGTCGTTGCATAAACCCGGTTCTCTTGCGCCTGCGTTAAAATAAATAGCCAGTACTATCAGTGGTAAATAAGCCAACGCCAAACCCAGCAAGGCATTAAAACCCGCCAGCCCAACCCCTAGCGCCAAAGGCGTTAACCAACACACGTTAATAACACCAATAACCAGTGAAACGGTCTTATGTGAACGATAATAACGCGATGCTTTTTGATAAGCATGGCTACGGTGAGCCTCGTAGACTTTTTCACCATTTAAAAAACGTCGCGCCAACGTCCAAGAGGCATCCACGATAAACACGCCCAGTAAAATTAACCAACTCCAAAAAAACTGCGGCGCAATCCACGCGGCCTGAATGGAAAAAAGCCCCAACACCATGCCTAAAAAACCGCTCCCCGCATCACCCATAAAAATCCTGGCAGGCGGAAAATTCCAAAACAAAAAACCGGCCACAGTCATTGCCAGCAATACCGGCGTAACCCACAAACCACCAGTTTCAGAACCTAACAAATACAAAAGCGCACCACCCAAACAAACGGTTATCGCCTCAATACTGGCCAAACCGTCAATACCATCCATAAAATTGTAGAGATTAAGCAACCAAACCAAATAAAACAACCCCAAAATTTGTCCCGCCCAGCCCAAATCAATAGAATAGACATCCTGAATGGTTGGCAACGAGAACACGAGCGGCGGCAATCCACCCAACCCATAAAGTCCCCACGCTGCCCCGATAAAATGGGCCAGCAGTCGCCATCGCGCCGGAATGTGACCATGATCATCCAGAAACCCTACCAAAGCCACCCAAACACCCGCCCCAACAAGTGCCCACAGCGCATTTGTCGCTAAGACTCCCATCGCTGAAAGTACAGGAAGCCCCAGCAAAAACACCATAACAATCGACAAGCCACCACCGCGAGGCGTTGGCACGCTATGTGAACTGCGGGCGTTAGGCATATCCAACAAGCTCGCTGCCAAGGCGTAACGGCGCAATAATCCGGTTAATACCGCTACCAAAATCAGGGCAATAAAAAATACCCAGCCGACGTTAATCATGGGTGGCGCTGCTATAAAAGTGCGCCGTCTTGCGCAGTGCCTCATCTACCTTTACAGGCGGCCTCCAATCCAATAGAGTACAGGTCTTGGAAATATCGACTTGCAACGAACCACAGAGTCGCTGCGCCACAGCTTGTTTCCCTATCAATGTTGCGCCCCACGCCAATAAAAAGCCGGGAACCGGCAACAACCACGCTTTTTTGCCTAAAGCTGCCGCCGTTCGCTGTAACAAGTCGGGCGTTGAAAGATCCTCGCCATCGGACACCAAAAAGGTTTGATTAGCCGCTGCGGGGTGATGAATACAAGTGATTATTAAATCAAGCAAATTATCCAAAGCAACCAGACTGCGCTGATTATGAATCGCACCCAAAGGCAAAGGAACCCCCTTGTCCAGCAAGCGAATCATGCTTAAAAAATTAGCCTTCACCCCCGGCCCATAAATAAGCGGCGGACGAATAATAACCACTTCCAATCCCGTATCAATCGCCAACTGACGCAACGCATCTTCAGCTTCGCGCTTGGAAATACCATAAGGATCAACCGGAGCGGGCAGGTCTTCAGTTGTATAAGGATGTCCTGATAGCGTACTTTCACCATTCACCTTAATAGAGCTGATAAAAATAAAGCGTTGCACGCCAGCCTCAACCGCTTGCCTGGCAAGATGTAAAGCGCCCTCAACATTAACCCTGCGAAACTCTGCCAACGCATCAGTCGATGTATCATTCATAACATGCACACGCGCAGCAAGATGAATAACCACCTTGATACCCGGCAACGCATGTGTCCAATCTGTCTGGTCGTTTAGCTCACCAACGGCTACCGTCCCGCAATTTTCAACCTGCCTGTTTGCACCGCGCACTGCCTTCCGCACCGCTTGCCCTTGCTCCAATAACGCCAGACAAAGCGGCTTGCCAACAAAACCATTGGCTCCGGTAACAAGTACCGTCTTCAACGTTAGGTTATATGGGTTATTTAATCTATCCATCTTGTTCATTTATATAAGTACCAGTAAGGTCTCTGATTCTGAAAAAACAGAATCGTGAACAATAAAAACGATAAAAACGATAAAATCATTATTAGCTCTTACATTTAAGTTATTCATTTTTTCTTAAATCTAAATAACCACTTTCTAATCTGCACCCGCCAGTACACAGCCGAAACAAAAAAACGCATCATACTACGCACATGCCAGGCAAAGTATTTAAAGTTAGCATGGCTATTACGCTGCGCATAATGAAATACCTTTGCTTGGGGGCACAACACAATTTCGTAGCCCAATAATCTCAATCTGGCACACAGATCAACGTCTTCGTAATATAGGAAATAACGCTCATCAAAGCCAGTTAATTGTGCAAAAATTTTTCTAGGCAATAACATAAACATCCCACCCACCCAATCAGGATAAATGGGATATTCATTGATAATATAATCACTGCCTTTACATTGCCTCAAGGCTTTGCAAAGAATTTTAAAAGGCGTTGGAAACTGACGGGCACTATCTTCAACCAAATTATCTGGACTTAATACGAGTGGTGCAACAACGCCAATACCTTTATCATTCAATTCATCTATTAAGATAGAAAATGGATTAATGTTAAAGCAAATATCAGGATTTAATACACAATAAAATTGCCCAGAAGCATTCCTAAACGCTTGGTTATGATTAGCACCGAAGCCTAGTGGATTATCATTCTTAATGATTTTTATTGGAAATGAAAAGTTGTCTGCTGTAAAGAGTAGCTGTTCTTCTATATTTAGTGTAAAAATCACTTCAATAGATATACCTTGGCAATAAAGCTCGATATCTTGCAATAAATTGTTAACTAAACCAGCTTGGCCATGACTAACTACTGAAATTGAGATTAACTTAGCCATGAAAACCATCAAATATTCTTTTTAAGCCAAAACATGCCTTGTTTATACCCACTATACCTAAACGTCGCATAAATTTAGCAATGGAAAAGAGTTCTAAAAACAACATGACTATTAAACCAATTTGTTTATTTTTATATAAATAAAGATAATTATGAAGCTCACTTTTTTCCATCGCCCATAGATGAGAGCTTAATCCCGACTCTCCATAAAGTCCTTTATATATTTTAACAAGTGGCGACATTAACTTAACCACTTTTAAATCGGCCTGTGCAATTTGCATCCACAATAAGTGATCATCAACATAACGCTGTCCAGGCATAAATCGAAAAAGAATTGATGACCTAATCATTACCGAAGGTGTAACAAAGGGATTGGATAATAACAGCCTATTTTTTCCTATAGATCTAGTATCATAAAGCAATAACCGAGGTAAAGTTTCATCTGAAAAATAATAATCGTGTCCACATAGCACAACCTCTGGATGCGCTTTCATATAGGCATACTGAATCTCTATTTTTTGAGGATGCCAAGCATCATCGGAATCTAGTAATGCAATATAAGGTTGTGTTGCAATAGCCCAACCGGCATTTCGGGCTGATGCTGCGCCCTGATTATTACCAAGCTCCAGAACTTTTATCCAATTAGGATATTGCTGTTCAATCTCTAGCAACACTGCCAAGGTTTCATCACCACTGGCGTCGTCCACCAGAATGACTTCCGCAGGCTTTTGCGTTTGATCGATAATCGATTGAACCGCTCGCTCTATGGTTAATGCACAACGAAAACATGGAATAACTACAGATACAGGCACTTTAACTAAAAATGTCATTACCTAAAAAATATTCCATTTGATTTATAATTAAACATAACGATTCATTTCCATGATATTCTTTTGGCCGCATTAATTATAATCACGCCTTTTCTTGTCATTCCAGAAAATATCAAGAAACAAAGAAAAGTGCCTGCTATAAGAGTTACTAGTCCACGGCGACTTCGCAGCGCAGCATAAATTAAATCCCAGCAAAATATTCCTTGTAATAAAACCTTTGCATCTGATATTTTTCCTAACTTAAACAGATTAAGAGCTAGTGCTACTCGCTCATGACGTTCTAGCCAACCATAATGACGTAAATCATCTTTTGTTAT
Source organism: uncultured Methylococcaceae bacterium (assembly GCA_903873045.1). GTDB lineage: Bacteria > Pseudomonadota > Gammaproteobacteria > Methylococcales > Methylomonadaceae > Methylobacter_C. The sequence continues at coordinate 15,894 of CAIQND010000149.1, forward strand.
AAAATTTAATACATCAGGTAGCTTTAAATAATGATCCATAACCAAAAAGAAATCTGTTCTTTCAGTCCGGTTACGAATCGATTCCGAGAATTGAGCTTTACTAATTCTATACCGCATCAACTTTTCATCGAGAATTGCTATTGGCTGTTTGATAGCAAGCCTTAACCAAGTATCAACGTCAGAGCTTGATTTGAATAAACTACTATCCCATTCTTTAATATCATTTTGATATATTCGAGTACGAACCATAACACTTGGACAAACCAAAAAATTATGATGCAACAGCATTGTTTGCAATAATTCTGGAAATAAAAATCGAACAATACCAGCTCCATTTTTTGGAGCTTTACCAATAAAACCAAGCGGTAAACCTTCATCATCTATTGTAGTAGCTTCTGTAAAAACAGCCCCAACATCAGGATTAGCTTCTAAAAAATCTACTTGCTTTGCCACCATATTAGGCTCATATATATCATCAGCATGAAATATTGCCGTATATTTCCCCTCTGCTAATTGTATACAACGTGAAAAGTTTCCTTCCCCGCCAATATTTTTATCAAAACGATGAATGGTTATGCGTGAATCTTTTATCGATTCAATAATACTTAAAGTCTCATCAGTAGATGCATTATCCGAAACGTGAATGACCAGATTATGATAAGTTTGAGCAAGAATTGATTCTATTGTTTCTTGTACGGTAACAGCAACATTATAAGTGGGTATACAAATACAAACCAATGGCGTTTCTGAAAAATCTTCTTGATTATTTTTTTTCATGGTCAGCTTTTAATTGCTGTAGAATTATTTAACAAAGTTATCATGATATTTTCAGCAAAGCCTTCATAGCTATGTAGCCTGCCTGCTGCTGTTTGTAGATACTCACGCCCAGCATTAATCATTACTGATGCCTCATCGCTAGTCATTGAATTCATATAGCTTTCAACTTGCTTAAAAGAACTAAAATTCCGCATATCAATAAATGCCTCTTTGGGAATCATTGCTTCAATGTCAGGAGCGCCTAAATATAAAGGAATAGTGCCTGCTACAAAACAATCAATTATTTTTTCTGTCATATAACCGGGCCATATCATGTTTTCAAAGCAAATTGAAAATTGATACTCACTAACTGTTTCTAGTTTATTTTGGCATAACCCAAAATAATAATCGTTGATTCTGTTTTTAAGACGCTTACACCAAGTGATTGGGAGATCATCCCAAGCATTCCATCCCGAACCATATAATCCCAATGTACTTTTATCTATAAAATACTCAATGGCTTCAAGACGCTTGTCATGTAAAGATAAAGTTAAGGATTTTTTGTATATTGCAGATCTGGCTTGCCAGCTTGCTGATTTTAATTGTCGTAAAACATTCATCATACTTAAATTACCAGGAATAAATAATTGCTTAGTCTTATATTTATTTGCGGCAACTAGCACTATTTTTTTTCTATCTTGCCATAAAGAAACCTCTAGCATGTCCTCCAAATAAAAAGAAGGAAATCTAAACTGAATATTTTTTGTTGATGTGGGAACTTCAGATAGTGTCTCTGAAAATCCAAAACCTAGACTAAATTTAAAGTTTTTGGCAAAACGGTCAATGTTGTCATAAAAAAACGGCGCATAAATCGGTGCTTCCAAGCAGGTTATTAAAAAAGCATTTGCTCCCAAAGCTAATAGGTTAGAACCATCCTTTGATTCCATTTCCTGAATAACATATACATCTTTTGGATGCCATTTTTTTGAAGCAATATTTGCAATGGCAATATCACCGGACACGAGGCTGACCCCTGACTGACTAGCCATACGATATAAGCATGTTACCCAACCTGAGCCAGGGAAACGATAACTCCATTGCTGATCACGTAACTGATCTTTTTTAAAAACTTCATTGTCACTACAATAGGCTAGATGCATCATCATTTTAGCTAGTTAAAAAAATTATAAGAAACAGATAAATAAGTTGTTACCGTTTCATCGCTGCATTTTTTTGTAATTAAACATTTGTTATATTTCTTAATTTAAGCTGCTGTGCTCTTTAAATCTGCGCTTAATAGAGCGTAGCTTAAAATAAAGATATTTGCGCATTTGCAACGAACCCTTTGTCAAAAAGGGTAGAAAAAAATACAAAAGGAAAACATGTAACCGATATCTTTTATCCTGATTACTTGCAATATGCCAGAAATCCATTGCGTCTTGGTATGTCAGCGTTGTATTAACTAATGACGGCATAATTATTATTTTAAAAAAAGTCCATAAACTCTGGGGTGTTGAAATAGCTTTTATTGTGTTTACATTCAAATCATATTTTGTTGACAATACTTTAAGATCACTTCCGAAGAGCAGTAATGCGCTAAAATAAAGTTTCATGTTCTTTACCGAAGCGACTGATTCAGCACCGTCCCATACCAGCCTGTTATATAGGCATTTATTTACAGTCTCACACCCCCCCTCCAATGCTGCTCCAATCATCAATATCGTGTCAGTAAGGAATCCTTTAGGATAATCTTTAAGTGGATTTCGCACAATGTAATCATTCGTAACAATAAAGCCAGATATGCCTGCCACCTGGATTTTGCCCGCCAACATCTGGGACACCGCTGCATTGGTTTCTATCAATTCTACTGAGGGAATAAGGTATGAAGTTTCAGTGCCTTCCTGATTAATAGTTCGAAATCCCATAATTATTAAAGCCTTAGATGTTTCTTGAAGTATCGGAAGTAAGCTTTCTATAAAATCAGGTTCAAAAAAATCGTCATCACAAAGAATCGTTACCCATTTTGTTTTTACATAACTAAGTGCGTCCGTCAATGAAATCAAAGGGCCATCGTTCTGGTCACGTATAAGGAGATTAGTTATCAATCCCTGTTTTTCAATTTCAAGTAAATACTCTTTGGTTCCATCAGATGATGCATTATCGGTTATGATTAAATCAAACTCATGACTATATTGTGCTTTACATGATTCATAGGCTTTTTTTAGTAGTTCGACTCTATTAAAAGTAGGAATAACTACTGTAATGAGTTTTGTGTTATGCATTTTTATTTTTCAGTAAATAAGTTAGAAAAAGTCGATCTTTTTTGCTAATCAAAAGCCATGAAGTTAATAAATATAGTGTAAGCAATATAAGCCTTATGAATACACCTTGCTCCGACAAGACTGATGCCATTAACATAAATGGCAAAATTGCTAATCCAAAGTGCTTCAAAATAAAATGAAAGGACATAGTGATCTGTCCTCCAGAAAGCTTAGTTAAAAACCATGATGTCATTGGGAAAGTAACTAAAACTGCAAGCAACACAACACTTAAAAGTGTCCCGATAAGTCCATATTTACTTGTCAGATACAATGTCAAAATTATTTTAATAGTTGGTTCAACTATAGCTGCGAATATCATCAACTTTCTTCCAATGTTAAAAGAACTATAGGTTATATAGTTGACGCTATACAGAGAAGAAAAATAACTAAATATTGAATATAAAATAATAGGCAGATACCCTGCGAACACAGAATGATCTACCCAAGCAGACACAAATAATTCAAAAAACAACATGTTTCCAATTATAACGGCACCACCGATAATTGACATTAGCACTAACATTTTTTCATGCGCTTGTTGAATCAGATCATAATTTTTTTCTGCAAACCAATTTGACAACAAAGGCAAAATTGAACTAAAAACTAATCCATAGCTCATCGATTCAATTGTAACCACCTTGTTTAAGATGGAATACTGCACAACAACATCTTTTGATAAGTAATATGACACTACCAATGTGTCAAATTGGTTAATAACTAGCGAGACAACTGTAATTGCTGTAGCCGTAATTGCAGTAACTGCAATGTTTCTTTTACTTAGCCGAACTAAATCAGATTGAGATAAATCAGGTTGTTCGGCAGCTTTATTACACAAGTAAAGTAAAAAGCTCAATATTCCGAGCCCCAGATTTAAACAGGCAAGAATTTGAAAATAGAACACTACGTCGCCATTATGATTAATTACGATGAAAAGTGACAATATTGGCAAAAGTGTTAGAATTCCAGCGTATATATTAGCAATATCAATTTTATGTAATGCTGAATAAATTGCTTGCATGTAAGCTAAAATAGAGTTTGAGCAAACGTATAGTATTGCTAAAAAATATATTGGCAATGAAAACGGTACTTTTAAAATATTATTTTCAATATAATGTCTAAAGAGCATGCCCAATAAAAATAGTATAACTAATACAATCGCTGTATAAGCTAAATAAGTAGGGAAAGTAAAATTAAATAACTTATTAACTTTTGATTCTCGAGCTAGTTGCATACCAATAGTCGAAATCGCGTTCGGCACACCTAGGTTAAGTAAAGAAAGAAAAGATGTAAATGCAGTTACAGTGACAAGAGAACCGTAACTCTCGGTACCAAAGTATTTTATGAACAATGGAATACTAAAAAAAAGAATCACCATTGATAAAATCTTTACTACTAAACCCGATACAAGACCGCGCATGAATACTTTTTTAATCATAGCTATTTAATATACATGTAAAGCTCGACTTTCCCACATTTGTTTTTTCATAATGGTTTTGCGTTATATTTATGCCTTTAGGTTGCTGCCTTTTTGTAATCGTCGATAATCTAGCAGGTCTTATCATCAAGTCGCATCATGCTTTTCTGGTTGATGCATAATCTTTATAACTCAGTTTAATCAACTACCAGCATATAGCATTCATCTCTGCTATAAGGCCTTCAAGCGAAGTCATTGTGGCCTGATAGCCAAAATTAGCGGCTTCTTTGTTCAGTGAGTAGTAATAAGGTTTGCTACCGGTTGCATTGATCACTATAGGTGTTGATAACACTTCATACTGTAGCCCGTATTTTTCGTGCATTGCAGCCAAGAGAGCCGGCTTGTCAATCGGTGCTTTACTGTAACAATCAACCACAACATTGGTTGCCGGCGACATTAATAACGCAATCACCAACTTATAAAAATCAGAGGGATGTATAAAGTCCCGCACAATATAATTTGAAGATGTTTTCAGCACCGTTTTATCACGAATGGCGCGTAGTATATCTGTTATTAAAAACCGTGCTGAAATATCTTGGGTGCGACTAAAATAATTAAACACTCGAATATCGATAATTGGCAACTCGGGATGCGATCGGTGACGGCATTCGGCATGTAATTTGGCGACGCCATACCAATCTTGTGGTTGAAGATTGTTGATTGCGATAACGGCGCTGGTGTTTTCGTCAACGGGCGTTTCAAAACGGGAGCCATAGGCAGCGCCGCTACTCAAGAATAGATAGCGACACTGTGGATATAACTGCACATAGTCCAACGCCATTTGGTCGTATTTGAGTGTCACATCAAAAATCGATGCGCCCATCGCTGCCGCTTGAGCCGGATCACCTACGCCTACAAAGTTAATAATGGCGTCGAAATGTTTTTCCTTAGTGAAACCGGCAAAGTCAGCGACTGCAAACCGATCTGATAAATCAATACTATCCAGCCACTGAGATACCGCCTGAGGACGACGTGCAAAGAGGGTCAGTTCGTGATTATTCTGTTTGGAATAAGATAAAATTAGATCTTTGGCTATTTGGCTGGTGGCTCCGAGGATGGCTATTTGCATTATTTTGATATCTCTACTTTAGTCGTCGAAAAATAGCCAACCGTTTTTGAAGCACCCCGAAATTCAATGGTTTTAGCTTCTTTAAGTTTCTTAAGCCAGCGTTCAATAGTACGTATAGACTTTCAGATAAATAACTTCCAAGTAACACCAAGAAACGCATTGATTTTAAAGGTTTTTAATTAGTAAAGCTGGAAATTTAATATCTGAAAGTCTATAGGGGTAAATTAAGCTCTTTAGCAATGTCACTGGCTCGTTGACCCGGGTGTAATTGTATATAAATGAGCAGCTCGGTTACACCGCCACTTGCACCGCCATTTGCTTTAATAAGATTATCTTGACCATTAGTGAATGGTTTTTTAAAAACGGTTACGGCCATCCCTCCCTGCGTTACTTCGTACTTCGGTTCAGGCAAACCATACGCGATAAAGGTTTCTATTGCCCGGCGCACGCCACTGCCATACTTCTCTATCAGATCAAGCTCTTTAAAAATGGAAGCGATCTGCTTGTTATGCAAGTGGGATTTGTAGCTGCCCGATTTAATCTTTACAACCGTCAAGTCTTCAAGCAAAGCGCCGGGATTGAAAAACTCAATGCGTTCGTCAAAAACCTTAATAGTCGAATCATTGGCACTGCGATAGTCCTGATGGACGCTTTACTGTTCCCAGTTATTACCATGGATTTTAGATTTTTGTGATTCATTTCTTGTATCAAATATGACCTGTCATACGAATATCAGGTAATCAATAACAGTACGAATTTTACCCATTCCTTTGCCCCGTCGTTTTGCTAGCTCGATATCCCTTTCAACTTTCTTAGTATTTAATCTACGTATTCCCATCAAATACCCTGCTTGTTATAAAAGTCATTAACGCTGGCGTAAGTATTAATCTCGCTCCGCTCAATAGCCGAGCGATCCAAGCAATGCTCTTTTAGCAGATACTCATAAGTCCCACAGTAATGTGAAAATCGATCATTCATTATATCTGAAATATAACTGGTTCTTCTGACTTTGGCGTGATCAATAAAGTTGTTAAATAACAATATGATATAATCTATTAATCACTTGGCAGATTCTAAAATAATAACCACTTTTTCGTTTTTGTAATATCGCTAACCAATTGTTTTATCTGCAAATTAATAAATACCTCCCTTGTTACAGCATTTTAGGTGCTAAAAAATGGTTACAGTGCATATCCTCAGATTTTAAAAATGCCTCATAACCATTTGATTTTTTGATATTACGTGATCACGCCAAAGTCAGAAGAGCCAAAATGCATCCAATTTTTGTATCCAATCAGCCATCTTCATCTGGATATTACGGGAGGCTTGCAGTTCCGCGTAATCAAGATACATGGACACAATCCTTTCCAGTTCTTTGATTTCTTTTTCAATCAGGTAGTTTTTTGCAA